>JBPCMM010000187.1:0-6473 GCA_051002255.1 Pyrinomonadaceae bacterium | reverse complement strand
TGGGCCACTCGGGACTTCCCTCGGATGCAGGCTTGCCCGTGCGGGCAAACTCGAACCAATAATCGCTGACGCGCCGCGCAAATTCCCGGTCCTCGTCCGTAAAGATGTCTTTGGTGCCCGGGAAAATGTCGCCCGTATCCATGACATAGACGGTTTCGCCGCCGTGAGGCACACCGTTGGGGAAATTGGCCCGCTCTTTGACCGCGATGTAATCGAAATAGTAGCGCCAGCTTGGAGCCAGCTTGGAATGACGATCCGCAAGCCAACGCACCGGCATGGTGAATATCAAGTCACGCACAGCTTGACGACCGAGCTCGCTATCGTCCTTGACTCCCGGATAGAGTGCTCTCACAAAAATGCTGGCACCGCGCAAGTTTTTGATCACTTCAGCCGGGTCAACCCCAAACCCCTTAGCTACGGTTGCTTCATCACTGTTACTGCCAAGGATGAGTGGCAGCGGCGCTTCCCTCCCTGCCGCAAAGATGTCCTGAATGGATTCGGGCAGCACTCTGTCTCCGCTGATTGGGACTGGAGCATGAGACAAGTTTTTACCCTTGAGTTGTCCGAATTTTTCCGCCGGAACCGCGCGCAGTTCCGCGACGGTTGCGTTCGCGCCTTTCAAGCCGACAGCATCGGCAACATTGGCGCCGACTTCGAGCGCCTTGGCCCGGGTGGCGTCCGGAATCGCGTACGAGCTCTGGGCGATACCTTTGTGAAAAAGCCCCCGCGCCAGCGGCGATGCGAACAGAGCCAGAATGCTCTGACCGCCCGCTGATTCACCAAAGATGGTCACGTTGTTTGGATCGCCTCCGAACTGGGCGATGTTCTGCTGCACCCATTTGAGCGCGGCAATCTGATCGAGCAAACCAAAGTTTGCCGGACCGCCGGGATTCTCCTTTTCCAACGCGGGATGCGCAAAGAAGCCGAGCTGTAGGAGACGGTAGTTGAGGTTGACGACGACTGCGCCCTTCTTCGCCAGGGGCTCACCATTGTAGCCAGGCACTGCTCCTGAGCCGAAGATGTAGGCACCCCCGTAAATCCACACCATGACGGGAAGCGTGACGCGGGATCGGGCTTGGGTGTCCAGACGTTGAGATACAGGCAATCCTCGCTGAGGGTGCTAGGATCCAGCTTGAGCGCACTCGGTAGTTGAATGCAGGAGTGGCCGTAAGCATCCGCCTTCCGCACCCCTTGCCACAAAGCGGCGGGTTGCGGTTCGCGCCAACGCAAGTCGCCCACGGGTGGCGACGCGTAGGGAATGCCCTTGAACGCGAAAACGCTGCGCTCAACAACGCCCAGAACATCGCCCGCCTGGGTCTTGACCAGCGGCGCGCCGGGTTTTTGACCGGCGGGTTCGTCGCCTGATTTGACCATATCAACGAGTACTTCCAGCTTGGTTGGATTACCTTGTGTTATTACCAAGTGCCTCGTTGTGTTGACAAACCATAGCTTGCCTTCGACAAGAATTCTGGCCTGCACGGCGTAAGTGTGGCGCTCATCGATCTGCGCAGGGTCATAACTCAAGGTAAAGGGAATTGGCACTTGTGTTGTAGGTTTGATCTCCAGTTTGTCGAGCACAACTGCCGGGGCGTCGGCCCGTGAAACGTCGAGTAGACTAACTTCAACCACGGCGCCTGGCGGCATGGCAATGCGCTGGCGATAGGTCACCGTCCCTGTTACCGTCGCGCTGTTTTGCCCGCTGTTCGGCCCCTTGTTCGAAATGGACCGTTCTTTACCGTTGACGGTTTTGAGGCCCTCGCGGCTGACGGTGGCGATCACATAGCGGAATCCAGGGCGGATGTCCATCGTTCCCAGACCATACACAGCCAGGTCGCCTTTCTCGTCAAGCGTGGCAACTAAACTAAGGCCGCTCCCCCTCGACGTAGCGACGACTACGATCTCTTTTGAAAAATTCACCCTGGGTTTCTTGCCGGCGATCTTCCAATCCTTCCAGAGTTTCTCAAGCTCTTCGGCGGTTGTGATGTAGGTGGACGCGTCATTCATTAACCGCTCATCCATCACCGAACCGTTCCACTGCTGGATGAGTTTGACCGGCTTGTTGTTCGCGTGGCACAGTGGTGTCAGAAGCGCGGTGATAGCCAGCGCGATAAAACCGCGTAAGAAACCATTCCGACGCATAATCAGTTCTCCTTTTTTCTGCTCCAATCGCTCTCTCAATGGCGTAAGTTGTCAGATGGCGTTAGTAGCCAAAGCACATCCATGGATACCCGATCACTTCTCGACAAAGCGGTAAAAGGGCTCACCGGCGCTCAATGTCCCTGGCCATGGCATTCAGCCTCTTTGTCCTCTCTTTCGTCACCGAGGCAAGGCAGTAGTTTTGCATCATCGGGTAGTTCGTCCCTCCCTCATTGAGAGCCACTTCGCACTCGCATGTGGCCTCCCTGTATTTCAGCCACACCTGCTGCGCCTGTGTCAATTTCTGATTGTAGGGCTCTCCGCTTCGTGAAAGAGCCAGCTTGAGCTGCTGGTAAGCTCTGTTCATCTCAGCATCAGCCTTCTCGTACGCGCGGCCCGCACACTGATTCATCTCATTCTGCGTGTGTGCCCTCTTTTCACAGGGCAACTTCGCAGTCTTTTGAGCATGGGCGTTGAAGGTGTCGAGTAGCAGAATGGAACTCATCAGCGCCGCCGGAAGAATCGTCCTCATATTGCATAACTCAGCAAGTCACGACTTATCGCCGGCGCACGCTCAGGTTGCCTCCAGGTACTTTGCGTCGAATTCCAGTTTGGAGCCCGATCTATAGATCGAACAAGGGCTCGCCTGCAAAATCATAACCTCATGCGGCGCACGAAGTCCGCAAAGCGAGAGTCTGCGCGCAAACTGTCGAGCGCCGGGTCTGCTTTCACGCTAACTAGTTGAAAGTGTCGCTCCGCGAAAGCTCTCTCTAAACATGAGAAGGCCTGTTCTTTTTCACCCAGAGCGGCAAAGACCTGCGCCATCAAATACGATGTGGCTGGATGCTCGTTCTCTATTTCTTCAACTACGGAGAATAGAGCGAATCGAGGCGGGACGTAAGACCCTATTAAACGTATAAAGTTGAAAGGGCCCAACGCGGTGGAGCACTCGGAGGTACCTCGAGTTGCTCATGCATAAGCGACACCGAGCCTCTGGCACAAAGATAAATTCTCGACGACGTTAGTGCTATCGGTAAACTGATCCACCGATCCTATCTCTATCTTGATTCTCTTGACCTGAGGATCTCTTATTGCTTTCTTGATCGCTGCAGCAAATCGGTTCCACGTGTATCACGAAATAAGGCCTGCCGTAATAGCTAGAAACTTTGGTCGGGAGAGGTTTGGCAATTCGTAAGGCATTATGCTGTTGGGCCATAATGGCATACGCTCTAGACAGCAATTGTTCGCGCGCTCTCAAGGTCTTAACCAGGAGCGCGTGCCGCAAGATTGGCGTGAGCAGTTTTGCAGGCTTGAGTTTACCGAACGCCGTGCCGAGCCATTTGCTAGGATATATTGCTTTTCCATGAGGAAGGCAAGCTTCATGATTTCCCGAACCATGCGAGCAGCAACAACCTGAGAGCCCAATTCATCATTCACGTCACCAGCGCGGCTGAAAAAGCTTCTTCCTGGGAGATCCTAGTCCATTGGGCGGCGAGAATATAAAGCCAAGACGTCCCTGTGATAGTATTTTAGTTCTCCCGGATTATCTGAAGTTAAGCCATCGTGGTAGACCTCGCCGCTGATCAATTCAAGCAGCCTTTGTTGGGGAAATGTTAACCAGTCAGCGACGGTGATCTTTTTGGCTGGATCAAAATCCTAATCGAGCTTCGAAGAAGGAATTCACCGTATGGATGGCCACGTCGGATAGTTGACAAAGCTTTCCACGAAGGAGGCACGCGTGCCATAGAACACTAGAGCGAACGTAATCAAGAAGAGCCAGACAGAAGATTTCGCTGATGTTTGCATTCTCGTCATCCTTAAACACTGCCTCGCCACAGTTCACTTCTTTCCGGCCCTTGCAGGGGAGGCACTATTCCAACCTTTTTCGATAGCAGCGATCCGATCCGCCTTCTTTGGAGTGTGGGCCGATTCAACGTTGTCTACTACGAACTTGTCCACGGCGGATTTGGCCTCGGATAAGGAAGCGCCAAGGCGACGAAGGGTGTGTGCAGCGAACTGATCAGCCTCTAGTTCAGCAGTTGCATATCCACTAGGGGGAGGACCTCCGAGGGTGTGTCCCAGGTAGTGGTGGCCCATCTCATGCGCAAGCACAAAGACAGCCGCCCAATCAGTACCAGTTGTTGTCCGAAGTCCGGCTAGCCACTTCGGGTCGTACACGAGGATTCGTCTACCATCCTTAACCATCGCAAATGCGTTGTTGGCAATGGGACTCGGTTCAAATGAGAAGTCGGTAATCAAGCCGGTCGCCTTCGCGATCTCAGCAGCTACGCCTGGAAAGTCACCTGACGAAACCGCCTTCTTCAGGCTTTCTCCCATTCTCGCTGGAAGGCGAATGGAAAAATCGGGACTGTCCACAAGCCGAGCAATCTTTCCAGTTCCGTCGTCGATGAAGCCGGCGTCCAGGAAGAACTTAAGATTGCCCTTGCTGACCTCAACGTCTCCAGTCTCTACCGCCTTGAGCATTAGATTGGTCTCGATTTCATAGCGTTTCAGTCGCTGCGCATTCCAACCCTGTACGTATGCGCCGACAAAGGAACCAGCGAAACCAATAACTGCAACGATCAGTGTCGCCTGGGCGGCTGTGACTCGTGTGCCCGCCCAACCGGACCGACCTTGGGATTCGATTTCGAACTGCTTGAGGCGAAGCTCCGCCTCCTTAAGCGCAACCTCAGCGGTCAGGAGCCTTGCTTCGAGCGAGATGCGCTCGGGGTCTTCTTCGCCTTGAGTTTCGGTACCGTGATTCATGGCGCGCTCACCCAGGGAGGCCTAACGAATAGGATTCTTTCCGAAGTCTCGCCGGGGGTCAAGGTAGGTAACGGTTGAGTTGTCGAAGGAGTGTGGGATCGATGCGGCGAGCACTTCGGAAGGAATTCAGTTGGACGAAACCGCGGCGGGTCTATGGGGATTGAATGGAACAGAGGTGTGGCGTGATCTGATGTGGGGAAAGAGAGCTGGGTCGCAGGCGGGTGGTGAGGTAAGAAAAAGCGCCGGGCTAGATGATCGAAGACATAGGTCTTAGTTTGAGGTGGCGTGCAGCAGTGGCTGAGAGCGGCTTGCGATAACGAGTTTGTCGGAGCCGGCGCAGACTGCGGCCTCTCGCTTGGGCCTGTGGGATAGTCAACTCCGAAGGGTAAGCAGATTTTCGCTTGCGCAAATCCACCGGCCCGACGCTTTTCTTCTTTCGCGCTCCAGATTCTTTCGAGTATTTCTGTGCGCTCCATGCCGGCAATCGCAGCCCGAATCGTGCCCATCAATCGGCCTGTCTTACTGGCGAAGTCTATCGGGCCTTCGGGGAGATAAAGGATCGTCTTGGTATTCGCAAACGCCTGGAGCAGTGCGTAGTCGCCAAAATCCTCGGGTCGCATTAACCTGGAAAACTCACGGGCTATCACGCCATGAATCTCAACGTCCTCCATCAGGTTTAGCAGTTCTTGAATTTCTGGGGCTTTCAGAACTGCCGTGCCGGACACGTCAAACAGTTCGATTGAGCGAACAATACTTAGCCAGTAGACCGATGCAGTGCGACGGTTAATGGCCCTCTGCGCAGGAATAGACGACCGGTCACTACTGGCCTGAGATTCCGTGCTCACCCTGATTAGCTCGATTGCTCGCTTCACCCTCAAGCTCCTTTGCCAGAGTTTTGGCCGTCACAAGATCTTCATCCAAGACAGCCCTACAGAGCTGCTGCACAGTGGCGCGACGCCTCTGAGCAATTTCAAGAGCGCGGTCTACTAAGCCGGATGTCTCGCCCACCAATCTCAGACTTGCGCTCATGATGCAGTCACTCATCCCTTCAACCGCTATAACCCGAAGAAGGTCGGATACTCTTCTCGGACTATGAGTCCAAGGGTTTCAGCCGGATTCTCATGGCGATTGGCGACATAGCAAACTCCTTCGCTAAGGGCTTTACAAAGGCTTCGAGGATTTCATCGTCAGAGTTGCTAGCACTGGCGTGGAAGGAAGAAACGGTTCGCAACTCGCCAAGCGTGATAGGACCAAGCTGATTCCGGTGCGCCTGCCAGTATTTCTTAAGCATTGCCTTTGGCATCAGAAGGCATGACGAAAAGAAATCGGCTTGCCACTCAATCGGCTCTTTCGCCTCGCTAGTGCGACATACCACAGTCGGGCGTTGTTCCTCCTCAAACAGCGTTCCTTGTTCAGCATTCTTCAGAAGGTAACTGCGGTGCAATTGCCAGTGGCCCGTCTCATGCCCCACAGTGAAGTTGTAACGCCCAATTCTCTCGGGATGATTTGTCGGATCGAGGCTTTGATCAATGATCACCTGTTTTCGCTCGATCCATGTCGCGCCAAAGACA
>JBPCMM010000186.1:0-8778 GCA_051002255.1 Pyrinomonadaceae bacterium | reverse complement strand
CCGCGCCGAAAGCCCGGAACACTCGCTTGCTTGGCGTAGCGATCACTAATGCGGTCGAAAGCAGCGCGCACTACTTCCGGCTCAACCTCGATTTTGATCTCCTTGCGGGTCGGAGAAACATCAACCAATTCTGTCTTCATTAATCGTAAACGCCCGTTTCGAAGAGCTCGAATAATCGAACGAACGGCCTTCTTTCTTTCAAGATTGTGCCTTTGTCCGTGGTCAGTAGTCAGTAGTAGGCGAGCTAGGCTAACGCTGCAACTGACTACGGACCACTGACAACTGACTACTAACCAATTTGGTGCGAAAGGGGGGACTCGAACCCCCACACCTTTCGGTACCAGATCCTAAGTCTGGCGCGTCTGCCAATTCCGCCACTTTCGCTCTGTATTCTCAAACAGTCCCTCAGTTACAGCGAAAAAGAATATCACGTGTGTTTATCTTCGTCACAACGTGGGACAGTTCGGCACTGGCTCAATTTGGGCGGCGCTTTAAGGGATCACACTAAACTTCAGAACTGGGGAGCAGCAGCGACCGGATTAAGGTGCGTCACTCGATCGCTGTGGGAAAATGTTAAGGCCGTTTGGCGCGACTGGACCGGTTGCTACCGCTCCTCGGTTCTGTGATTGCGTGGCATTGCCCCCTATTGAGTGAACTGAATCGGCAAGATCGACGTAAACGATCCACGAAATAACACGAACCAAAACGAAATCTTGTTTCGTGTCATTCGTGGGATTTCGTGGATCGTGTTTCAGCTTGGGATTTGGTCTGGATCGGGAGATGCGATGACATCGCCGAGAGCGGGAATCCTGTCAAGCCACCCGGTAGGTTGTCTTAGCCTGTCGAAGAGAGTCGTTCCCAGTTTGCCCGGCGCGCTCCAGTTCGAATAAAAAATTACAGCGTCCTCGTCACCTTCGACAACGACCTGGGAGCATCCGGATCCAAACCCTTAGCCTCAGCCAGCAGCGCGGCAAACAGTTGGCCCGGGATCATGTAAGGTATAGGAGCAAGAAACTCATCAATTTCACGGGGCATAATGATCGCGCGCGAACAGGCGGCCGCAGCTTCGAGGTCCCCGGAGATAACCAGCGTGTCTGCATGCAGCTCCCTTAGACGTCCAATAAGGTCTTTAACTCCCGGCAGCATCACGCCCGGTGGGGCAAATAAGATCACCGGGAAGTGGCGTTCAACCATGGCCAGCGGTCCGTGTAAAAAATCCGCCGAGGAAAACCGCTCTGCTACCACGTAACAGGTTTCCATTAACTTCAGCGCCAACTCGTACGCATTCGCATAAGCCAGGCCGCGACCAACGACCACGCAATTCTCCATGAAGACATAACGCTGCACAAGTTCCAGCAGCGCAGACTTCTGTTCAAGGGCCCTGGCCGCAAACTCGGGGATTGCCTCGTAGGATAAATTGGGCGAGCTGCCCCCAAGTTCTGCAGCCAGCATATAGAACAGCATCATCTGGCCGGTAAATGTTTTGGTCGCCGCAACGGACCGCTCGCGCCCGCCATGCATCACCAAAGTCTCATCAACGATGTGCGTCATCGAGGATGCGGGTTCATTGGTAATGCCGACGGTGAACGCGCCACAATTCCGGGCGTTTTCCAATACCAGATTGATATCCTCACCTTCACCCGATTGAGATACACCAATTACCAGCGCGTGCTGCAGTTTGAGTTTGGCTTTGTAAAGAGTATGGACCGAGGGGGCGGAAAGCGAAACTGGAATTCCTGTCTTGATTTCTAGCAGGTAGCGACCAAAGAGGGCCGCATTGTCCGAACTGCCGCGCGCCACAAGTACGATTAGATCGATGTCGCGGTCGTTCAGGAACTTCCCTAACCGGCCGATCTTCGCGCGCTCGGCCTCAATCGTGCGAACGAGACCTTGCGGCTGCTCCGCAATTTCCTGAAGCATTAACGACAAACTGATTCCTAACGTAATCTGCTCTACTGCGCGTTAGTGCGCCCGACCGTTGTTTTCGCACTCGTTTTCAGTTAAAAGGTGGTCCGACTTGAGTCGCCAAACTGGACCTACATTCACTCCATTCGTTAATCGGTCGTCTCGATGACAAACACTCTAACACGGGGTGCAACTGATCGGCTGATCTCGCTGGATGTGTTCCGCGGGCTCACAATCGCCGGCATGGTCCTGGTCAACAATCCCGGATCATGGAACCACATCTATTGGCCGCTGGCACATGCGGAGTGGCACGGCTGGACACCCACCGATCTCATATTCCCGTTTTTTCTCTTTATCGTGGGTGTGGCGATTCCACTGGCGTTCGGAAGACGAGTTGATGCCGGAGGCACTCAAAGGGATCTGTACCTGAAGGTGATCAAACGGACGCTAATCATTTTTGCCCTCGGACTATTTCTTAACGGTTTCCCGTATTTCAATCTGTCGACAATTCGGATTCCCGGCGTGCTGCAGCGAATTGCGGTGTGTTACCTGCTCGCTTCGATTATATTTCTCAAGACCAGGGTTAGAACTCAAATCATAATCGTGGCCGCGTTGCCGTTGGTCTACTGGCTAGTGATGGCTCGCCTAAGTGCGCCCGGTTTCGCCACGGGTGATTTGAGCAAAGAAGGAAGTGTCGCTTCATTTATCGACCGCGTTGTTTTTGGTAGCCACATCTGGTCACAAGGCAAGGTTTACGATCCCGAAGGATTGCTGAGCACGATTCCCGCGCTGGCTACCACTTTGTTGGGCGTATTAACCGGACATTGGCTGCGTCAGACCAAGTCAGACTACGAGAAAGTCGCCGGCATGTTTGTGGCCGGAATATGCTGCCTGGTTATCGGGTGGGCCTGGAATCCTTTCTTTCCTATCAATAAGTCGCTGTGGACCAGTTCGTATGTCTTATTCACCGGTGGTCTGGCCTTGCAGCTCCTGGCGTTTTGTTACTGGCTGATCGACATCAAGAACTATCGCGCCTGGGCCAAGCCTTTTGTGGTCTTCGGCGTCAACGCGTTTGCGTTGTTCGTGGGTAGCGGCCTCATGGGCAAGCTGATGGCGATTATTAAAATACCCTTGGCGGATGGTTCGCAACCGGCGCTTAAAAACTTGATCTACTCGGGTTTGTTCGCATGGTGGGCCCCGCCACAAATCGCTTCCCTGGCTTTTGCGATCGCTTTTATCCTGCTTTGGTTGGGGCTGATGTGGATACTTTACCGTCGGAAGATTTTCATCAAGGTGTGAGGAGACGGTCGAAAGTCTAATGTCTAAAGTCCAACGTCCGTCTGACGATGATTGACCTCTGGATCTTGGATCTGAAAACATTGGACATTGGACATTGGACTTTTTGAAGGAGAATCAAAATGCCAACCTACATTGCATTGATGCGTTGGACCGAGCAAGGGATCGCGAAGGTTAAGGATAGCCCGAAACGGCTGGACGCAGGCCGCAAGGCTTTCAAAAAACTTGGTGTGGAGATCAAAGACACCTACCTGACAATGGGCCGTTACGATCTCGTCTGCATTATTGAGGGGCGGGATGATGACAGCGTAGCGCGCGCGTTGCTGTCACTGGGATCTCAGGGAAACATTCAAACCGAAACGCTGAAAGCCTGGACCGAGGACGACTATCGCAAGATCACCGGCTCAGTGTAAAACAGGAGTGCAGAATCTTGTTTCCGGAGCAAGAAAGTGTCTCGGTCGTGGCCCAGTCTATGATCCCAGCTACGGCCCAAAGCGATCACGATACTCGCCGGAGAGGAGGAACGCCTTGACCATTTCGGCGTTAATGAAGTTACCGCCGAACAGGTTGAGTTTCGCCAACCAGAACTGGTAGCCGTTATCGTTGCCATCAGGCGCGTCCGTAGGATTTCTTCGCAGGTATCCGTAATATTGCATCATCACAAACGATGGGTTGAACTCGGCGTTCGTCAATGAGGCTGAGTCAGCCACGCTCCGCAGCGCTGCCACGCGGCCCGTGGTGCCTCCTGTTCCAAAGGCCGTGATCGCCGTCTGCCTCTCCGACGATGTCGGAGTCACCATCGCAGAGAAGAAAAGAGAGTCTACGTACTGTTCAGCGCTTAGCCCGATGGAATATCGGGTAATGAAGGCCGCGCTGGTTACGATCTCCGTGGCGTAAGCCTGCTTGTTGTCCTCAAGTCTCTGTTCGAATCCCGGTTGTCCTACGATGACGCCCTCCCCGACCCGCCGCGCAGCCCTCATGAACTCCTGATATGTGAAGCGAGACGCAGCAGTGTCAGACTTGCGGCCGAAAGCTGCGCGTTGGGCACGGATGACGAAGAAGCCGGTCTGCTGAAACTCGATGGAGAGGAAGAAAGCCGCAGATGTGTTGATGCGCCTAACGGCGATACATTGCTGGTCTCCACCGCAGGACGTGATGTTGTTCGTCCAGAAGGCGAAACCTGCCGCGTCGTGCTGTCGGTTGAGGAAGTCGTGATAGTGCTGGCCGACGAAGGTGGCCGGATCATCATTGACGTTGGTTGTCGGCTCGATGGCGTCATCCGTAATCTGAATGGTCGCGGTCCCGATAGGGCCCACTCCCGCCCCGCCTGTCGGATTACTGAGGCTAACGGTGAATGCCTCCAAGCCCTCGATTTTAGAATCTTCACTTATCAAGATGTCCAGGGTCTTGCTCACCTCGCCGGGTGCGAAGGTGAGAGTGCCGAGGGCTATGGTGAAATCTGCTTTCTGTGTCGCCGTACCGTCAGCCGTCGCAAAGTCAACGGTCGCCGTTCCGGAGGTGTTGCCGAAACGGGAAACGGTGACAGTCGTAAAAGTAATGTCCTCCGCAACCGTGTAGACAGATTGATCAAACTGAAAGGTGGAAGTCGTAGGACCAGGCGTAGGTGTTGGAGTCGGGCTCGGGGTAGAGCCGGGACCGGCCAACCTAATGACTGCGGTCGTGGCAGGTCCAGACCGCGGAAGCGCTTCCAGTAAAACATATAAACGGTCGGCGCCGGTTTGCTCGACGCCGGCTACGAACTGCAAGTTCATGCTCGCACCGATCGCGAGCGGCGTCGCCAGCGTCACGCTTCCCGCCGACCAAGTACTATTGAACGCTCCACCGATCGGTTGATCGGGCGGCGACTCAACCGTCGTTCCCTGCACGATGGCATTGCAAGGAGCTGTCGCGGGTGCGCAGGTAGCGGGGTCGTTAACTGAAACCAGAGTTCCTGTTGCTGTCACCGCGCGAAGATCCGCGACGCAGCCCAACGGGGCGGGTTCGAGGTTACACCCCGTGCCGATTGAAGGCAGCGTCGTAACATCGACGATACGAAAGCGTAGCCTGGTGATTGGTTGTCCGGCATTGTTAATGAGTCGTCGCCTGAAAGTGAGCGTGCCGAAACTACTGGTTGCCGGATTGCCCGGAGTCGTATTGCGAACGCGATTCGGCACAGCGTCCTCCGAAACCGTCGAGTCGAGTCGCGAGATGACCAGTCCGGGATTCAACACGCCGGGGACGGGGCTGGACAGATTTTCCGGCCCGGGCGCTCCCAGCCGTTGGCTCGGGCCTACGTTTGTGCCGACGGTGTCGGCGTACAGGAAATCGTTTGCGTTATTCCCGGTGTCCTGCGGGTAACTGCTGGAGGGACCGAGAGTAGTGCTGATCAACACGACGGAGTTGCAGTTGCCCGAGCCTGAGCCGGTACAACCCCCGGCCAGTTTGCGGAAGAAGCTGCCCTCTAACGCGGAGGAACTGATGGCCGAGTAGCCCGCGCCTTCTCGGTAGAGAGCGTTGGTATCGGCGTCAGAGCCGACAGCGTCGATGCGGTTGGGGAGCGTGTAGTTCCCGGCGAAAGAAGTTTCAAAGAGGGCGATGCCTACGTTGTCAGGAATTTGTATCGTGTAGCTGATGTTTCCAACTGCAGTAATCCCATTGCCGGCCGGATAGTTGGCAAGGCTGTAGCCGACGGAGTTAACGGCGAGAAAGTGCCCGCGCGCGGGAATCACCGTGCCGTTTGGAATGACGAACCTGGTGGACACCAACCCGTCGTTGATAGTGGCATTCGACGATCCGACTAACGCATAACCCGAGGAGCCGTCGAACGCGCTGACAGTGTGTGGAGTGTCGCTATTGTTGTAAATCTCTACGAACTCGTCGTTGGGTCCGTTTGGCCCGCGCAAACGGAACTCGCTGATAATCAGCGGCGCCGTGGCCACCGTACCTGCTGGTTCGAGTAACGGGAGAAGGGCAAACGCATTACGCGAAGTAACGTTGGAGTAGGGAGCGGCAAGGGAAGGAAACCAGAGAGCTGAGCATAAACAAGTTAGCGTAACCACTGTTATGGCAATGAAGATTGCGGTGCGGCTCTGGACCGAGGCTGATGAAGTGCGCGGATCTTGATTCATGAGTCCCCCAACTCAACTGAAGCGAGTTAATCTGTGGGCATCTCCCAACCGAAAGTGGGAAACTGAGAGGCCGGGGGGCAGGTTCTACAACTACAGTTAGATTTTCTATCCGTAATTGAAGGTTAAGTCAAGGACTTCATTATTTATCGCTATTTCTTATAACCGGGTCCGCGTAACGGGCGACCTGCCTGCGCTGAAGTTCTGTGTCCTCCGTCGACGCTGATCTGCCCGTTGATGATTACATATTGAATGCCGTGAGGGTATTGATTCGAATTTTCGAACGTGGCCCGATCAATCACGCTTTGGGGGTCGAAGACAGTAATATCAGCGAACATACCGGCGCGTAGAAACCCGCGATCGAGAAGGCCGACTCTTGTTGCCGGCATGCCGGTCATTTTCTGAATCGCCTTTTCGAGTGTAAGCAGACGCTCTTCGCGAACGTAACGACCTAGAATCCTGGGATAGCTGCCCCACCCGCGCGGATGAGATTTCGCTCCGGCGAGTGGTCCGTCTGTGGCCCGGGCACCACTGTCGGTGCAGAAACTAACGAAAGGCGCGCGCATTGCCGCTCGCAAGTCCGCCTCGCTCATCATGAAATAGATCGCCCCGGTCTGCCCGTGGTCAGCGAGGATAAGGTCAAAGACTGAATCCAGCGGCTCCTTCTGTTGTTCAGTAGCGATCTCGGAAACTCGCTTACCCTGCGCCCACTCCAGACCGCGAGTAAGAACTGAACCGATTAATATCCCGCTCGCGCCACCGCTGCCCAGATAAATATTTTCCCAATCCTTAGAATCAGTGGAGATTTCTTTCTTTAGACGCTCGCGCGTCTGGGGATCGCGGAGGCGTCCGAGCATTGTTTCCGTTCCGCCTTCGAGCGCCCAGGGGGGTAGGCACGCGCTTAGAGAGGTGCTTCCGGCAATATAAGGATAGACATCAGCTGTGATGTCTAAACCCTGCGCCCTAGCTTTCCGGATTTTCTCAAGAACTTCGGGCATGCGGCCCCAGTTTTTTTGATAGGCAGTTTTCAAGTGCCAGATTTCGACGGGGATCTGAGCGCGACGCGCAATGTCAAAAACTTCTGCCAGTGATTCGTCAAGAGCGTTGGCTTCGCTGCGCTGATGGGTTGCATAGATGCCGCCATGCTGACGGGCGACCTTTGCGAGTTCAACAATTTCGTCCGTCTTGGCAAAACGAGCAGGGACGTACTGGAGGGACGTTGAAAGTCCCAGTGCGCCATGCTTCATCGCTTCGGCGACGAGCTGCTTCATTTGTTTCAACTCAGAGGCACTCGGCAGCCTGTTATCGAAACCGATGACGTATTCACGCACTTGAGTAGCGCCTACAAACGTTCCTAAGTTGACCCCTATCCCTTGCCTCTCGAGCCGGCGAAAATATTCGTCAAGCGTGCGCCAGTCGATAGTGAGGTTGTAGCGACGGTTGAAATCCATCTGCTCCTTTATCAGGCGATCATTAATTGGCGCGATCGATTCACCTTCGCCGGTAATCTCGGTTGTCACGCCCATCATTACCTTGCTCATTGCCCGGTTGTCGATTAGCAGATAAGTCTCCGACTGGCCCAACATGTCGATGAAGCCAGGGGCGACGACAAGCCCACGGGCATCGATTACTCGAGGGGCCTTCGCGTTCTTCAGATTACCAATACGAACGATACGATCGCCTTTAACCGCCAGGTCCGCCGTGTAACCAGGTCGCCCTGAGCCGTCAACGATTCTCCCGTTCTTGATCAGGAGGTCGTAGTGTGCGGCCGAAGGTGTCGTGTCAATAGGGGGAGCAGAGAAAAGGAGCATAGTTGCCAAGCCTATGCTAAGTGAAATTCTGATTAGCATCATTTCACCAACGCGCTGGGCTATTGGAGCGAGCGCATCGTAATCATTAGCCGGATGGTTGTCTAGATCGACAAGAAGGAACGATTCAAGTCTCGCAAGATTGCAGGTCAAAAAGGCGGTCCCTGTCCCCGCTCTTAGGGGGAAACAAAAATCGCTTAGAGCCGGAGCCACCCAACCCACAGAACCATTTGCGGTAGCCAATGGATCCCAACACTCAACACGAGTTGAAAACCCACTGCACTCATTTCTGCGACCATGGTTCTGCGGATTGAGTGACTTGTGCTGGGCTGAGTGCTTGGATCCATTGGCTACCGCAAATGGTTCCGTGAGTTGAGAGGCTCGTGCCGGGGCTGAGTGCTTGGAGCCATTGGCTACTTTAGAACTCAAGTTCATTCACCCGCCAAAGGTGCTCCTTCCCCTGGCCTCGCAATTCGTCAAACCTCAATCTTCATCCGTTGCCGAGTGGGTCTTAACGTTGAGGCGGGGACAGCCAATAGAGGCGGCCTGTCAAGAAAAAACACTTCAGGCTTTGGCCCGGCTGTGGGCCATCTCTTTTTTTCATCTTCTTGACGCGTTGGTTTTTCTTTACTACTCACACTTCA
>JBPCMM010000185.1:0-12064 GCA_051002255.1 Pyrinomonadaceae bacterium | reverse complement strand
TCTGATGCTTGATTCTAACCACCCTACCGGCCAACGTCCCACTTGGGCAAACATAGATCTCGATGCATTAGCTTCAAATTTTCACCTAATAAAGAGCCGCATAAACAAAGGCGTTAAAGTTATCGCCGTGGTCAAGGCGAATGCTTACGGACACGGCGCTGTGGAGTGTGCGCGCAAGCTGGCTCGCGAGGGCGCCGAATGGTTTGGGGTGGCGTTGCCGGAGGAGGGAATTGAACTCAGGGGTTCGAGTATCACTCAGCCTATTCTTTGTCTGGCCGGATTTTGGGAGGGTCAAGCTACAGCCTGCATCCAGCAGAGACTGGTACCGGTCGTTTATCGTCTCGACCTGATCGAGTCCCTGGACACGGCAGCTCGAGACGCAGGAACGATCGCTGACGTGCACGTCAAGATTGATACAGGCATGGGCCGCCTGGGTGTGCGCTTTGACGAGGCGGCAGAGTTTGCCGATGCGGTAAAACGGTTCGAGCACATTCGCGTCGATGGGTTGATGACTCACTTCGCTGCTGCCGACGATCCTACCTGCAAGACGTTAACCGAAGATCAAATAAAGCGCTTCGAAAATGTCGGCGCGCTTTTTCGGGCTCATGGTTTTGCGCCAAGATTCGTGCATAGCGCGAACTCGGCCGGGATCTTCAGCCATCCTGAAGCGCTGGGAAACATGGTGCGGCCGGGCGGTGTACTCTACGGCGTGTGGCGTGACATTCTCCCACCTGCAACTGAAAACAACAGGCTACGGCCGGTAATGTCAGTGCACTCGCGCATCATGCTGCTGAAGTGGGTCCCCCAGGGAGAGACCATTGGCTACGGCTGTACGTTTGAGGCTTCGCGGAAGTCGCTGGTAGCCACCGTCCCCATTGGCTACGACGATGGATATCTGCGTGGCCTTTCGAATCGCGGCCACGTAATTGTGCGTGGCACGTATGCTCCGGTGGTGGGACGAATTTCTATGGATCTCACAATCCTCGACGTGACCAGTGTCGAAGGTGTGGAGCTTGGCGATACAGTTACGTTGCTTGGACGATCTGGCGACTTGGAGATTCCGGCCGAAGAACTCGCCAGGATTGCCGGCACACTTTCCTACGAAGTTACCTGTGGCATCGGAGAGCGGGTCCCGAGGGTGTATTCGTCAAAGTGATCGGTGCAAGCTAGAAGGACTCGAGCATGGCTACCTTCACGAGCGGTCGTTGGAAATGGCTGCTGATTGTAACGTTGTTTGCAGCGGCCATTGGTCTGGGTCTTTTCGCTTCGCCGCGTCCCAAGGCCCCACTCGCAGATCTGCGAAGCGTGGAAGATCTTCGCGCCACGTTTAATCAGGACAAGGGGAAACCACGACTCATTCTCCTGCTTGCCCCGACATGACCCGCTTGTTTGGCTGGCGCCCGGCGGGTGCAAAATGAACTGCTTGAAAAACACCCAACTTCGGGATTGCGAGTTTACGTCGTCTGGTTCTCGATGATAGCAACCGATGCCCGAGGTGCATGGAGATGGACAGGCAATGTGATAACTGATCCCAGAGTTGTGCATTTCTGGGACGATCAAAAAGTAGTCGGCCGGTGGTTTGCGCAACAAGAAACGCGGGCCGAGATTGAGGCGGGTATTGTTTGGGACGCGTACTTTCTTTATGGGCCGGAAGCAGAATGGAAGGCCAAACCTGAGCCATTAATAAGTTGGGGTGCCACGGTGCTCGACGAATTCCAGACCCTTGAAAAGAGTTTGCTCCCACTGCTGAAATAGACGTCTAGAAGGATGGCGAAAAACAAACATGATCCACGGCGGGGTCCCCACGCGGGCAACCCGCGTGCGTGCTAGGAAATCACACGAAACCGCACGAAAGGGATGCCTTAATTCGAGTTATTTCGTGTGATTTCGTGGATCGTTTTACTGCTTTTCTAGGCTTAGCGGTAGCCCAATCATGAGGACAGCTTGTGCGGAGTAATTGTATGCGAGAGCCAGCAGAGGCTGAAAAATTCACGGTCGGCGTTAACGAGCGCGAAAGAGTCACCGCCCTGCTTTACTCGGCTCCCCAAAAGAACCGCGCGGGCATTACTCTTTTACTCGGGCATGGCGCTGGTGCGAGCCAGACCAGCCCGTTTATGCGTCTGTTCGCCAGCGGCTTTTCCGAACGCGGCCTAGACGCCCTGACCTTTAACTTTATTTATATGGAACAGGGCCGTCGCGCGCCTGATCCCAAGCCTAAACTTGAAGCTTGCTATCGCGCAGTAATCGAAGCTGCGCTCACACACAAGAAACTGAGAAGCAACCGTCTTGTAGTTGGTGGCAAGTCAATGGGCGGGCGCATCGCGTCGCAGGTAGCGGCTGAGGATGAGAACGACTCGACCCTGACGGGTGGTCGAGCATCCGCGCGGCTGGCTGGTCTGGTATTCCTCGGCTATCCCTTGCATCCTCCGGGTAAGCCTGAACAAATGCGCGACGCACATCTGAAATCCATTAGCGCGCCAATGCTTTTCGTTCAAGGATCGCGTGACGCTTTTGGCCTGCCCGAAGAGCTTCGCGCTGTGATTAAGAGAGATCGTTTGCCTGCAACTCTCCAGGTGATCGACGGTGGTGACCACTCATTCAAAGTTCCAAAGACCTCACCGATGCCGCAACAGCAGGTATACGAGACAACAATGGATCAGATCGCCCAATGGACCCCGTAAATGCGAAGTAACTCGCTTGAGCGGTCAACCCTGCTCGCGGCAAAGCGCGGTGCGCGAGGAACACCCTTAGGACGGAGGATCCTTCTGTCGCGTGGCCGTCACACCATGCACAATCGCAATGCCGACCAGACAAAGAATTCCCACACCGATCCACTTCGGAGGCACGTGTAGCAGGTTGGCTCCGATCGCTAATCCGATGATTAGGATAAGGTACCCGACGATATAAATCCCGAACGACATTGTTTTCCCTCCACTGATTTCCTTTGCTTGTTGGGACTTGGCGGCAACCTAGAACATCCGATGTCTAGCCAGCGATGCAACATTAGCACTGCAATAGGTAACATAGCACAGAAAAGCCGGACTTGGCGGGAGCAGATATACCTCGATGTGCTATCGGGTCTCATTATGATAACTCGCATGTTGATTATCAATATGAGTCGACTTCAGCGATGCCGCTTGGCGTCTGTCTTTACGTCTGCTTTGTTTACCGGCAACTCCGATCGGCGACTCCAGTCTTCAAACGAGCCGTCGTAGAGGTGCGCGTCGTGGACCGCATTCCGAAACTGCGACAAACCTTACAGGAGCGCAGTTTCTTCCAGAAGCCTTCCTTCGGCAAAACGTCCCAGACCAAGTTGCGACGTATCGATGAGATCGGAGTGGCCGTGCAGAATTAGGTCAGCCGTTATGCGACCGGAAGCTGGTGAGTGCATTACCCCATGGCCGCTGAACCCATTAGCGAAATATAGGCCGCGCACGTCGGGCGCTGATCCGATGATGGCATGATGATCGGGGGTCATCTCGTATAACCCCGCCCAAGAGCGGCGCGGATTAACCGCAGCATCGGCCAGGCAGGGCACGCGATCGGCGGCTCGAGTTAAGATCTTCTCCACGAAAGTTGGGTCAAAGTCGGTTTTGAATCCTGCGGTTTCTTCGGGATCATTCCAGGCCAACAGAATCCCCGCACCCTCGCGTCGGAAGTGGAAACCGGTGGACATGTCTATGACCATTGGAAAACGCTTGGGTAGCTTATCAAATGCCTCCGTCGGAACGAGTTGGCGTCGCAGGGGCTCGACTGGAAGGTCAACGCCAGCCATCATTGCGACCTCGGCGGCCCAGGGGCCGGCTGCATTAACGATAACCCGGGTTGAAACGCGACCGCGTTTTGTCAGAATTCCGGTTACTTGACCATTTTCCACAACAATACCCGTAACCGGCGTGTCGAGCCACAACCTCACACCGCGTTCTCGCGCCTTCAGCATGAATCCCATCATCACGCTGTGAGGATCGACAAAGCCATCGGTAGGACAGTAAGTCCCACCAAGCACATCATCGACTCGTAGTTGAGGGACAAACTTGGCAATGTCGTCGCGGCTGACCATTTCTACATTGTTCAAACCCAGCGCCATCTGCCGTTCGCGATTGGCTTTCAGGTAATTGAGGTGGCGTCCTTCCGTGGCGCAGAATAGATAGCCGTGCGCGCGATAGTCGGCTGGGTACCCCACAACTTCATCAAAGCTCGCAAAGAAATCGATCGAATAAATCGACATCCGGATGTTTACGGGCGTCGAAAACTGCGCGCGCACGCCGCCCATGCTTTTCCCTGTCGAGCCCTTACCCTGATGAGCTTCACGCTCGACGACCAGGACGCCCGTACAGCCAGCTTCCGCCAGGTGATAGGCTACGCTAGAGCCTACAATCCCGCTGCCGATAATTACGATGTCTGCCGTTTCAGTCATTGCTGATGGTGGCTGAGGATAAGATGACAGCGACCAAGATACAATCACTAAGAGAGCCGAGGAGCGGTAGAGACTGTGTGTTGATCCAAAAGGTACCTACGGTAATTTGCAGTCAGGAAGGCGGACCCTGTCCCCGCTCCTACGACGAAAGTAAAAATCGTTTAGACAAACAACTCAATTCTCACCTCGTAACGAGCTTCCTTACATGATTCGCGAATGTTCGAACCTCAGCCCCACCCGTCTCTGAGTGGCTTTCAAGCTTGAGGCGGGGACAGGGGTCCGCCTTTCTCACTCACTAGAAACTCGCCTGTAAGTTGTTGATTTTATTACAGGCGAAAAAGTTTCTAAGTTGATATTTGCTCGCCGCTTCGGCGGGCTGCGCAGCTGACCTGCAAATTACCGCAAGTGCGTCATGGATTTCCGGTCACCTATCCTCTCCCAATCATTGTCATGATGCGGCTTCATTGGTAGCCTGCGGTCCAACTCACTGGCACCTTGCAGGTCAAAATAAGGAGAGCTCTGGGTACTTTCAATAGCGCCGTTTTCAGATTCGCTCCTAAAGGGAAGTTTGTAAACCGTTTCAGCCGACCGGGGGATCAGCCGGGCCAGCTTCGCGCCGCGAGTTCCATTGTTGATGGGAAAGGTCGCGTCTATGTTTGTGATATCAGGGGCATCCAGGTGTTCGATGCCGACGGACGGTACCTGACGGTGTTCAAGCCGGACGCTTCAGCGTTCGGTATGGTTTTCAATGACAAAAATGAACTCTTCGTGGTGGCCGCAAACAGGTGATCAAACTTGCTCTTAAGGCCGATTCTGGCGGGTAGTTCAACATAGTTCATTACTGGTAGTTCACACTCGAAGTGGCCAAATTAACAATCGGCAATCGGCAGTTGGAATCGGCAATTAACAACTAACCAGCATGCAGATTGGAGACGTGATTTCCTGGCAACGCACTTTCACGGAAGAAGAGATCCGTGCCTTCGCGAGACTTTCAGGTGATGAGGGGGAACACCATCTCGTGCCTGACGAAAGTGGCCGCTTGATGGCTCACGGTTTACTGACTGCCACATTGCCGACCAAGATTGGTGGTGATATGAATTTTATTGCCCGCCATATGACTCTCGAGTTTCACCGGCCGGTCTTTGCGGGCGATACGATCGAGTGTGAGGTGACATTGGTGGAGCTTGAGCCTGGTGATCAGTATACCCGCGTGACGGCGCAGTGTGTCTGCCGCAATCAGAGCGGGAAAGAAGTTATGACCGGGCAGGCGCGAGGTGTGATCAGAAACAATTAAACGGGAACTTTCCTGTCGCGGGAGTCCGTTCAACCGTATGTGCTTTCGCCCGCTCCCGCGAGCTCTGCTTTGATATTCGTCCAACTGGGGACCCGCGCCCAAGGCTTTACCCTGGCGCCGCGCTTCGCGGGCTCACCGGTGAGAGAGGCACGGGATTCAAATGAATCACGTACCTCTTTAACTTGGCAGGATCCTCGAGATTTTGACTGGTCCGACAAGAGCCGTTTGCCGCTGAACCCGTGCTACAGCTGCAACACGAAGTTGTAAGTGATCACCCCTGACACCTTCACTGGTTCATCCCCAAACATGGTGGGCGCAAAGCGGGCTTGGAACGCAGCCTTTTGGGCCTCGCGTACGAGAAAGGCATGTCCGGAAACCGCTTTTGCCGAGACGACCCTTCCGGTTTCATCGACGAGCACCTGAACATTCACCACCCCCTGAATCTTCAACTGCTTAGCCATTTCCGGATAAGGCGGCTTGGGTAAGGATACTGCCTCACCGTTGATGATCTTCTTCCTTACCACCTTTGGCACTGGAGCTCGAACGAGCGGAGGCGGAGGAGTCTCTATAGGCACGACTATGGTTGAACTTCGTGGAGCTGATTGCCCAGTTCCGGGTTCAGAATTGCCAGGACTCGGATCGCTGTCGGCTCCCACTCTTACGATGCCGTTTCTCGGCATCGGTAAGTGGACGTTGGCTTTGGTAGAGATGTCATCCGGAACTATCATTGGCTCATCCACATCAGCCATCGCGACCTCGCGCTGGAAATAGTTTCTATTGCTGGCTGAACTTGTTGAGCTGGTGGGCCTGCTTGTTGGGACGGGCGCCGGAGGCTGATCTATCGGAAGTTCGACCAGCGGCATCATGGTAACGATCTCCAGATTCTGGTCTTCCATGCGCGCATCGTAGGCATAAATGCTGACGACCCCCGCGATAACGAAGAGTAGAGCGTAACTCGCCGAGGTGAAAAGAAGAAATGACCCGCGTCTCCTGAATTCGCTTCCATGCGAACTCGATTCAATCAAGTTGCTAAACATTCTGTCCTCCCATGCCGGTGCCATTCGGGTCGCGGGAGCTTACTCCGCTACCTTAGACCCCGATAACTACCCGGAAGTTCCTCAATCGTCCAAAGTCCGAGCAGAACGTCCAAAGTCCAATGTCTGTTCTTCCACGTGGCTCTCCACGCCTGTGGGATGATATCTGTCGAAAAACGGACGTTGGACATTGGACGTTGGACATCGGAGGTTGAACATTCTAGGATTGCACCGCTCTCGCATCCCCCTTCAAGGAGTTTCGAATGGCGGCTACACAAGCCCTTCAGGAACAACTAAATCCATTTGAGATTGCCAAGCAACAGTTCAATCGGGCCGCTGATTACCTCGATCTCGACCCTTCCATGCGGCGCGTGCTCGAGACGCCGAAGCGTCAGCTGATTGTTTCCATTCCCGTAAAGATGGACGGTGGCGATGTGCAGGTCTTCGAGGGATACCGCGTCCAGCACAACATCGCGCGCGGACCGGCCAAGGGAGGAATCCGCTACCATCCGAATGTCTCGCTTGATGAGGTCAAAGCGCTGGCTTCGTGGATGACCTGGAAGTGCGCCACTGTGGGCATTCCCTATGGCGGCGGTAAGGGTGGAGTCATCTGTGATCCGAAGCGAATGTCAAAGGATGAACTGGAGCGCCTGACCCGCCGCTATGCATTTGAAATTGCACCAATCATCGGTCCCGATCGCGACATCCCCGCTCCCGATGTCTACACGGACGAGCAAACGATGGCCTGGATTATGGACACCATATCGATGGTGCGCGGGCACACTGAACTCGGGGTGGTTACCGGCAAGCCAATATCGCTGGGTGGCTCACTGGGACGCAATGAAGCCACGGCCCGAGGTTGCCTCTATGCGTTGCGCGAGGCTTGCAATGTGAAGGGCATGAGCCTCATGGGAGCGCGGGTGTCCGTTCATGGCTTTGGCAATGCAGGTGCGAACATCGCGCGGCTGGTGGCGGCGGATGGAGCGCGCGTTGTCGCGATCTGTGATTCAAAAAGCGGCCTTTATGCTGAGGGCGGAATCGATATTCAGGAAGCGCTCCGGCACAAAGCGAAGACGAGTGCTTTGACCGGTCTGGCCGGAGTGAAAGAGATACCACGCGACGATGTGCTGACAGTCGATTGTGACATCCTACTGCCCTCCGCCCTCGAGAACGCAATTACGCTCGAGAATGTCGGACAGGTGAAGGCTAAGATCATTGCGGAGCTGGCGAATGGACCAACCACGCCGGGATCGGATCGCGTACTGGCCGACGATGGTGTCTTCCTCGTTCCCGATATCCTCGCGAACGCGGGGGGCGTTACTGTCAGCTACTATGAATGGGTGCAGGATCAGTATTCGTTTTTCTGGTCTGAAAACCAGATTAATGAAACGCTAGAGCAGTCGATGCGGACAGCATTCAACGCGGTACACACTACAGCCCAACGTTACGACACGGACATGCGAACAGGAGCGTACATCCTCGCCGTCGACCGCGTGGCGGAGGCAACGCGCGTGCGCGGGATATTTCCTTAAGACTGCTCTTTGATCTTTGATCTTAGTTTGTCTTACCACGATAGCTCTGGATCTCAACGTTATGTGCTGATAGAAAGGCACAAAGTACAAAGCAACAAAGTACACAGCACAAAGGACAAAGAACAAAGTACAAAGAATAATGAAAGACAAGATCACAGTTTACGAAAAACCCACTTGAGCGAAGTGTCGAGAAATGGGCCGACTGCTCCGTGAGAGTGGCATACCGTTTGAAAAAGTTAACTACTACACTGCGCCCCTCACTAAGAAGAAGCTGCGTGAATTGTTATCGAAGATGAAACTGCCCGGGCGCGCCTTATTGCGTACGAACGAGTCGATCTACCACGAGCTCGGATTAGGCAAGGGCGCGTTTACTGAGGACCAGATCATTGCTCTAATGATTGAATATCCTGACCTTATCCAGCGCCCGATCGTCGAACGCGGATCTCGCGCGGTCCTTGGCCGGCCAACCGAGAATGTTAAGGCATTGTTGTAAACGCTAGGAGCGCCAAGGGTGCGAAATAAGGTAGCCAGGGCAAGCGGCTTTGCGCGCCGCCCCTGGCAAATGATTCTCTTTACACCTCGAGCCCTTAAGGGCCACTTAAATCATAGCGACGTTCGTTCCGCCCTTTCAGGGCTATAAATCTGATAACTGTCGTTTCCAGGGGCTGCGCGCAAAGCCGCTTGCCCCTGGCTACCTTATTTCGCGCCGTCGGCGCTGGGTACAAGTTGAAGAAAGCCGAAACAATCTTCGCCTGTCAAAACTGCGGGCACCAGTCGCGTAAGTGGCTGGGAAAATGCCCGGAGTGTGGGGAATGGAATTCGCTTGTCGAGGAACGCGCGCGTGCGGCCAAAAAAGGAGGTGCGCGAAACGGATTCAAGCTAAGAGACGTTGAGGCAGTCGCCTACGGCGAGATTGAATCGCAAGACGACGTGCGCATTACTTCAGGTGTAACTGAATTCGATCGTGTGCTAGGCGGCGGCATCGTGCCGGGAACGCTGGTGTTAATTGGTGGGGACCCGGGCATCGGCAAGAGCACTCTCCTGCTTCAAGTGGCGGATAGGCTGAGTGCTGGTGGCACAGTAGTGCTTTACATTTCGGGAGAGGAGTCTGAGCGGCAAATAAAACTGCGCGGCGAGCGACTGAGAATTGAAGCTAACAATCTGTATCTGCTGCCCGAAACCAATCTTGAGAACATCTTTCACGAAGTGGACCGCCTGAATCCCGGCGCTATCATCGTCGATTCCATTCAGACAGTTTTCTCGGCGCTAATTGAATCGGCGCCCGGATCGGTCTCACAGGTGCGGGAAGTGGCCCACCAATTCCTGTTGCTGGCTAAGAACCGCACCATCCCGGTTTTCCTTATCGGCCATATCACCAAAGACGGTTCGATTGCCGGACCAAGGACACTGGAGCACATCGTCGATACAGTCCTCTATTTCGAAGGTGAACGACATCACAACCATCGCATTGTACGCGCCACCAAGAATCGCTTTGGTGCCGCGAATGAGGTTGGCATTTTTGAAATGACGGGAGCAGGACTCACGCCCGTAGCAAATCCTTCGCAGATGTTTCTGCAGGAGCGCCCGCAGAATGTTGCCGGCTCGGTCGTGACCGCCTGCATGGAAGGCACGCGTCCGCTGCTGGTTGAAATTCAGGCTCTGGTTTCTGGATCGAAGCATGGCAGCGGTCGGAGGATGACGCAGGGAGTCGATCAGAACCGCGTCGCGCTCCTGATAGCGATGCTCGAGAAGCGTATCGGACTGCAGATGCTTGGCGACGATGTCTTTGTAAACATCGCGGGTGGGTTGGAAGTAGAAGAGCCGGCGGCCGATCTGGGTGTGGTTGCTGCGATCACCTCCAGTTTCAAGAACGTTCCCATCGACTCGCACACGGCCGTGTTTGGTGAAATTGGTTTAACGGGCGAAGTGCGCGGCACGATGCAGGCGAGCGCGCGCGCGCGCGAGGCGCAGGCCCTGGGCTTTGAGAAAATCGTCATCCCCGCGTCAAACACTGCAGGTCTGGAGCGAATGTTGGGAGTTAGAGTAGTAGGTGTTCGTTCGGTTGAAGATGCGTTGCAGGAGTTGTTCTAGTGACCTAGTGGCGCGTGTCAGAACGGGGAGCGGTAACGACCTGGTCTCAATTGGGCCGAGACTCCACTTGGGCGAACCCGCTCGCGGGGGCAAACGACGACCCGGTCGCTACCGCTCGCGGTTCTGACAGAAACGCCCGATTAAAGCAGCTCTACTGGATCGCCAATAGAAACTCCGCCGCTTCGCACTACGCTCGCGTAAACTCCAAGATTTTGATTCGCGTCTTTCACAATCGATCGCAGCACACTTGGATCCTTGGGAAGTCCGGAATGCCCGTGGCTCGTCATGCCGCAGCGGGCGCACGGGATCTCACACTTCAATTGAACCGAGCCGACGCGCAAGATCCGCCCACTCCAGCCGGCCTCGATGAGTCCCTCAAACTTGTTGTCCGTTTTGATCAAGAAGTTCGGCCGAAAGCGGCGCACATCCCAGACTGCGGTTGGATTGAAACGTGACATCGCCTCGAGCGAAGCAGTGGTGAGCACGTTAATCGGAAAAGCGTCGAAGTAAGTGCCGGGTGGAGAGGTGAATTCAAGCACCTCGGGCGGCAACACCGCCATATTAGGAATTGGCTCACCGGCTTCGCGACTGAAATACTCGCGCACTCCAGCTTCCTGGTTTGTCAGACTGATAATACTTGGTAGCGCTTGCCGAAAGGCTTTGAAGCGACTCAGACGCCCGAGCGTTCGGGCCACCGCAGTCTTGCGCCGGTAATGTGCCTTGTTGCTGGCGGGTTGAAGCGGCCAAAGCGTAAGCTGCTTACCGAGGACTTGAGAAAGTCGCGAGTTGATCTCAGGGTTGCTGCTGTCGATCTGCGTGCCATCGGGGAAGGTAATCAACACTTTGCTGCCCGGACCCTCGGTTGGCGGCTCTACGTAACGTGCGGCGCATTCCATCAGCATCGGAATTCGCTTGCCATTGGTTATCTCGCCACTCTTTTCGTCGCGCAACGCCCAACCGCGATCACCGGGAATCCCTGAGGGGCCAACGGTGCAGTCGCCGAGTCTTTCACCGGCCATCGACTTCACCGGATGACGCCAAATCTGTTGAACTGTGCCGAGGATCATTCCTATTACGCGTTATCTGGTGTTAGGATTGCGCTCCGTCTACAGCCTCAAAGTAAAGGAGTCCACGACAATGATCAAGACGTACTGTGCGTCTCGTTCTCTTGCTGCCTTGTGTTTACTCGTGCTGCTCACTCTCGCTGCCAGCGCCGTTCACGGGCAACAGAGCCCGACTCCTAC
Organism: Pyrinomonadaceae bacterium; assembly: GCA_051002255.1. Lineage (GTDB taxonomy): Bacteria > Acidobacteriota > Blastocatellia > Pyrinomonadales > Pyrinomonadaceae > PSRF01. The sequence continues at coordinate 452 of JBPCMM010000185.1, read as the reverse complement.
ACCGCAGCCGTCTCCCGCGAAAGATTCCGATCCACTCAAGGCCCTCCAGTGGCGCAGCATTGGCCCATTTCGCGGCGGTCGTGTGACGGCTGTTGCTGGAGTGACGTCGCAACCACTTGTTTACTACTTCGGCGCCACCGGAGGAGGGGTTTGGAAGACCACGGATGGCGGCATCAATTGGGAACCGATTACAGATGGTACGGTGTTCGGCACCGGATCGGTGGGCGCGATTGGTCTTTCGGATTCAGATCCAAACACCATCTACGTTGGCATGGGCGAATCACCCGTGCGCGGCAACGTCTCGCATGGTGACGGCGTTTACAAATCGATGGATGCGGGAAAGACCTGGAAGCGAGTAGGGCTTGAGGACACGCGACAAATCGGACGCGTTCGCGTACATCCGCGTAATCCGGATGTCGTCTACGTCGCGGCGCTGGGTCATCTCTTCGGAC
>JBPCMM010000184.1:0-4354 GCA_051002255.1 Pyrinomonadaceae bacterium | reverse complement strand
TAAACGCCATGCTACACGCGTGGCCATGCGGATCGAGCGTAACGGACGCAACGAGCAATACACCTATGCCGACGTGCGAGAACTCGCAACCCGAGCCGCTGCTTTTCTCGCGAGCGAAGGAATTAAGCCCGGCGCGCGGGTAATGCTCTTCAGCCATAACGCCCCCGAGTGGGGTATGACTTATTTTGGCGCGCTGAAAGCGGGAGCGAGCTGTATACCGGTTGATCCGGAGAGCTCAACTGACGAAATCATCAATTTCGCTCGGGCAGGTGATGCTGCCGCAATCATTCTGAGTAAGAAACTCGAGCAAGAGCACTCCGATCTGCGCCAACGGCTCGCGGACGAAGGGTTGAAACTTCACGTTTGGACCTTCGATGACGTCTTCGCCCTCCCGGATGAGGTGACGGAAGATCAGCGTATCGCGATGCTGCCAACGAAGGTTCAGGCGCAGTCAGTTGCTTCGCTAATCTTCACCTCAGGCACTACCGGCACTCCCAAAGGCGTCATGCTCTCGCATCGCAACCTCACCAGCATGGTCTCGATGCTGTCTTCGGTATTCGACATGTCCACCCGCGACGGCGTGCTTTCCGTATTGCCACTTCATCACACATTTGAGTTTTCCACTGGTTTCCTGACCCCGCTCAGCCGCGGAGCGCAGATCACGTACTTGCCCGAGTTGACTAGTGACGCACTCGCGCGCGCAATTAAGAACGGACATGTGACCGGGATGGTTGGTGTGCCAGCTCTGTGGGAACTGCTGCATCGTCGCATCAGGACCCGGCTCTTCGAGCGCAGCGACTGGATTGGCAAAACCGCTGAGGTGCTGATGCAAGCGAATGCCTGGGTTCGCGAGAAAACCCCACTCAATCTGGGGCCGTTTGTCTTCTATCCGATTCATGAGGGTCTTGGGGGGCGAATTCGTTATTTCATTAGCGGCGGTTCCGCCTTGAACGAAAAGATTCAACAGGATTTTCAAGGTCTTGGATTCACAATCCTGGAAGGCTACGGGTTGACGGAAGCCTCGCCGGTGCTAACAGTCACTCGTCCCGAGAATCGTATGCTCACCGGCAGCGTTGGCAAACCTCTGCCGGGAGTTCAGGTCAAGATCGCTGAGCCGGATATGCACGGAGTTGGCGAGGTCATCGCACGAGGGCCCAATGTGATGCTGGGCTACTACGACAATGAAGCGGCAACGCGTAGCACGCTCATCGAGCGTTGGCTTTACACTGGCGATCTCGGCAAACTTGACGACGACGGCAATCTCTACTTGGTGGGACGTTCCAAGGAAATTATCGTCGATACAAACGGAAAGAACGTCTATCCCGACGAGCTTGAAGAAGTCTACTCAAATTCGCCCTACGTGAAAGAGCTGAGTATCATTGGCCTAGCCGACGGAACCGGCGAGAAAGTTGCTTGCCTGGTGGTTGCCGACGATGAATACGACATTTCACTTTCCCGCGCCGACTTGCGACGTCGGGTTGAAGAACATTTCCGTGACGTGTCTGCCTCCTTTCCCTACTTCAAGCGCGTTAAAGTGCTCCACTTCACTGACATCGAGTTGCCTCGCACGGCTACGCGCAAAGTGAAACGCCGTGAGGTGCTGGCAATTATGGAAGCGCTGGAACAGAGCCAGAAGGTCACAAAAGCATCGGGCGCGAGCGAAGCATCCGGCTCAGAAAGGCGTTGGATCATTGATATCGTGGCCACCGTCAGCAACCGACCTCGGTCGGAGATTTCGGAGGATATGCGGCTGGCAGACTTGGGATTCGACAGCCTGATGTTCGTTGAGTTGGGAACCGCCATTGAGAATGCCGGCGGCGCAATCTCGGCGCCCGAACGATTCAATGAAGTACAAGACGTGAGGGAGTTGATGAGCGTCGTGGACAGGCGTTCTTCGACGGCCTTACGTACAGAGGAACGAGCCCGCACTGAGGAACGTCGGGCGGATGATGAAATTTATGTGCCAACTTTTGTGCGAGTCGCCGGAAATGCAGCTGGCGACGTGCTCCAACGGCTCTTTTATGACAAGTTCCTGAAGACACGCTATGAGGGCCAATCGAACATCCCTGTCCATACAAATTTTATCGTGGCTCCCAACCATTCGTCGCACCTGGACATGGGTCTTACCAAGATGGCCCTGGGCGAAGCGGGCAAAGATCTTGTGGCGCTCGCCGCCGCAGACTACTTCTTCGATAACAAGTACAAACGCGCGGTAATGGAGAACTTCACAAACCTGGTCCCCATAGAGCGTACCGGCTCGCTGAGACAGTCGTTGCGTCACGCTCGTTCCTTTCTTGATCGGGGCTACAACGCAGTTATCTTCCCGGAAGGCACACGTTCGTTAACCGGCGAAATTGCTGATTTTAAGCCAGTGGTCGGTTATCTCGCGGTGGCTTCGCGGGTCGGCATTCTTCCCGTCTACCTGGTGGGCACTCACGAAGCGATGCCGAAGGGCTCAAACATCATCAAGAACCGCGAAGTTGGCGCTCGTATCGGTCGCTTTCTGGCAATCGAAGAGCTTGAAGAAATGACCAAAGGCATGGCCCGAGCGGAAGCCTATCGATTAATTGCGGCGCGCGTGAAGCACGAAGTCGAGAACTTGCGCGATCAGACCAGACATCCTTTTGACGCAAAAGCCTTGCGTAACCGCTGGAAAGCGGAGCGCCGGGAACAGATCACCCAGAAAGAAGACGTCGGCGAACTTGTCACTTAGTTCACGCAAAGACGCAAAGTGAACTGAATTTGAAATTGGGCAATCGGGATCCTAACTTTCACACATCTGCAGTGTTTCATCTTTGCGTCTTTGCACCTTTGCGTCTTTGCGTGATCCCATGCAACTCGCTATCGGTTCTGGCCTTAATTGAATCGACCGACTCATCTCATCTGTGACCACATCAAAGAACACCCCACAAAAACGAACGGCGCGAATGACTACGGCCACGGCCGGTACCAAGCGTCGCGCAGCAATCGAGAAACGGCCTCGGGCCTCGACTTTGATCACCGGAGGTACAGGTTTTCTCGGCTCACACCTGGTGCGTCAGTTGGTGGAAGAGGGGGCTAAAGATATTCGCGTGATGGCCACATCGATTCCCGATTGGCTGGTAGATTTGGGCGTCGAGCCGTTGGAAGGTTCGATCATGAAAAGTGCGGACGTAGCCCGCGCGGTTGAGGGAATTCGAGATGTCTATCATCTCGCCGGTCGGGTTGCGCGCGAAAGCGACGACGCCCAGGAGATGTATGCGCTTCACGTCGAAGGCACCCGGCTGCTGTGTGAGGCGGCGAAAGTCGAGGGCGTGAAGTCGATTGTCATGGCTTCCACCAGCGGCACCATCGCAGTGACGAAAGATGGCGAGGTTGTTCCTGATGAGACGTATCCCCCGCCGCTGGACATCATCTCGCGCTGGCCTTATTACGCAAGCAAAACCTACCAGGAGGTGGCGGCGCTCCAGAGCTTCAATGGCAGAGGCATGCGACTTGTGATTATGAATCCGAGTCTGCTACTCGGTCCGGGAGACGAACGCTTAAGTTCGACGAAGGTAGTGCTCGACTTCATGGCGCGCAAAATCAACGCCCTGCCGGGTGGCGGCTTGAGCTTTGTTGACGTGCGCGATGCCGCCCGGGCATTTCGTATGGCGATGAAAAAAGGCAGACACAGTGAGCGTTACCTGCTCGGGGCCGCCAACTGGACCTTTGATAAATTCTTCGGCCGCCTGGAGCGCTTAACCAAGATTGCGGCGCCGAAACTGGCCCTGCCGTCCAGGTTGGCAATAAGCGGAGCGAAGCTGGTTGATTCCCTGTTTAAGCAGTGGCACATGGCCTCGCCAGTTGAGCCGGGCGCAATCGAGATGGCCCAATATTTCTGGTATCTCAACTGCACGAAATCCTCACGTGAACTCAACTTCAAGGCTCGTGATCCCGGCGAGACCCTGCATGAGACGGTGGTTTACTTGCGCGAGAATTTTCTGGGTGGGAATGCGTTCCGGAAGTAGAATGTTGTGGAGGCGTTTAGCTAAAAACATATCTGTGGGCCAGCAGGATATTTACAAGTCTTGAGAGCCGGCGACAGTCAGCGGGGGTAAACCGCCCTTCCCAACCTGCGAGATCTCGGGCCGCGAGTGGTTCCATTCGACCAGCGCCAATTCGCAGGTGGGGAAGGGCGGTTTACCCCCGCAAAGTGTGAGCAGCTTAAGTCGGGTCGCTACCGCTCGCGGTTCTGTAATGTGCACCTCACTCCCCAAGCGCGGCGTACTTGAACACCCGGAACCGGTAACGCTGCTGGTCGCGAATGTTCTTCGCGACCGCACCGTGCAGATTGTCGTCCCACCGTGTGTACTGCTCGATAAACCGCTCTGAC
>JBPCMM010000183.1:0-11117 GCA_051002255.1 Pyrinomonadaceae bacterium | reverse complement strand
AGGACATCAGCGTGGGCGGGCTTTATATGAACACGCAAACCGACCTGCCCGAGGGCGCCTTGTTACTGTTGCGCATTCCGCTTGGCGACGATCAGCAAGTCGTGGTAAACGGTGAGGTGGCCTACAGCAATCCTGGGCGGGGTGTGGGCGTTCGCTTTCATGGCCTTTCAACGGCCGACCGCGCTATGCTGGAACTGGAACTCGGCAAGGTGTAGATGTCCTCCTCTCCCAGCCATCAAGTCCGATGGAGCGACCTTCCTGCCAAGGTCCGCGACGCTTTGACCGGCAAACTTGTGGGACTCTGGGGGGCAGCGAGCGATGAATCGGCCTTCGATTCGCTGACCGAAGACAAACAGCAGGCTCTACTCCTGGTCCTCAGCCGGATGGAGGCTAAGGATCTCTGGCACCTCGTAAGAAGCATTGATAACGTGTACGGCGAAGGTGGAGTTGGTATCGCCTTCACCGCCTGGCCATTTATTCAGTCGACGCTTTCACGCCGGAAAGATTTCACGCGGCTATTTGCCAACCACAAAGATACGAGCGGTGGGTTTTATGAGAAGGGGCGGGCTCAAGCCATACTTCACTTCCTTTTTAAGGAAGGCAGCCCCCGAAAATGGTACGTCCACTTCGATCTCTACAGCCCGGTGCATTCTCTCGGCAGCGTCACGAGGCACGTTAGGCAAGAGTCTCTGGGCAGACTTTGCCCTGACTGGAAGATGATCAAGAAATCCCTGGAGGCCTGAGCCTGGAAGCTCAATATAGCTTAGCGGTTTCATGAGCGGCAAGGGGAAGCTTACATTATTCGCCGAACGTCGGCTCGGCCAAGGAAGGAGCGGCTACTATGTTCGATCAATTCACGTTGGGAATCGAAGAGGAGTTTCAAATCGTTGACCCGCGCACTCGCGAGTTGCGGTCGCACGTGGTAGAGATTCTTGAAGAGGGCGTGATGCTGCTGGGAGAACAGATAAAGCCCGAGATGATCCAGTCGATGGTTGAAGTGGGAACTGGAATTTGCCACAACATCCAGGAAGCTCGCGCCGATATTACGAATCTCCGCAGCGTTATCTCGAGTCTGGCACGAAAGAACGGCCTGGTAATCATCGCGGCTTCTACACATCCCATCTCGCGTTGGCAAGATCAGAAGATCTTTGAGGATGAGCGTTATGAACTATTGGTGCAGGAACTGCAAACGGTGGCTCGTTCGTTGCTAATCTTCGGGTTGCATGTCCACGTGGGCGTCCCAGATAGAGACCGGCAGATCCACATCATGAATGCCGCTCGCTATTTCCTGCCGCACGTACTTGCGCTGACCACGTCATCCCCGTTTTGGATGGCTCACAACACGGGGTTGAAATCCTATCGATGCGAAATTTTCAAGCAGTTTCCCCGCACTGACATCCCTGACCATTTCGATTCTTACGCTAGTTTCCAGCGCTATATCGATCTATTGGTCAAGACGGGATGTATCGATAATGGCAAGAAGATTTGGTGGGATGTTCGGCCGCATCCATTCTTTCCCACCTTGGAGTTTCGCGTTTGCGACATTCCTACACGGGTCGATGACACAATTGCAATTGCTGCACTTTTTCAGGCAATCGTCGCCAAGCTCAATACACTCATTGAAAAGAATCTGGGCTTCCGCCTCTACCGGCGATTACTGATTCAGGAGAACAAATGGCGAGCGGTGCGCTACGGTCTGGATGGAAACATGATCGACTTCGGTAAGCAGAAAGAAGTCCCGACGCGTGACCTGATTCATGAGTTGTTGGATTTCGTAGACGATGTGGTCGACCGGCTGGGCTCGCGTAAGGAGATTGAGCACATCCATACCATTATGCAGCGCGGTACGTCGGCTGATGAACAACTTGAGGTTTACAATAGCAACAACGATCTAAACGCAGTTGTAGATCAGTTGATCGATCGGACCATGGAAAATGTTCCGACAACGGCGCAGGTCGATCTCACAGGACTGAAGACTTCAGCGTCGACCATTTCGAAGTAGCGGCAGCGTTTGCCGGGAGCCCATTGTAGGGGCATCCCTCTGTGGGCCTCCCTCGATTGGGCGGAGACTTCCGGAAAGGGTTTAGAGGTACGCGCAATCTTTTGACGTACATTGCGAGAGCAGGGGAGCCCACGGAGGGACGCTCCTACAATCAAGTCTCAGGTCGGGCAAGATAATACTGCCATAACATCCGCGCCGCGACTGAACGAAATGGACGCCACCGGTCCGCTATACCGAAAAGCTGATCTGTAGTCGGGCGCTGCTTCAACCTCATAAGTTTAGTTGCCGCTGTCGCGAGGGCGAGATCGCTTGCCGGCCAGATATCCGGACGGCGCAAGACCATTAATAGATATATATCTGCGCTCCAGGAACCGATCCCTTTCACCTGCATCAACGCGGCTTTCGCATCTTCATCATTCATTTTCGACAAACCAGTCAGATTAAGGCTGTTGCTGTTGAGCGACTCAGCGAGGTGTATGCAATAAGCAGTTTTCTGCCGGGTCAGGCCCAGTGATTTGAGATGCATTTCTCCTAGTTCAATGACACGGTCGGGCCCAAAAGGTTGAATGTTTTCACTGAGTTGCTTGTACATCGACGCTGCGGAGGCTAGCGACACCTGCTGTTCGAGAATGATGCGAATCAGGGTGGAGAAATTTGGCTTTCGAGCCCAAAGCGGGGGCGGACCGTAGGCCTTAAAGATAGCAGCCAGATCTTTGTCACGCTTGGCCAGACGCTGTGCGGCAGCAGCGAGCGAGATTTTAGTGAGTTGCTCGGGAGGCATCGGGGCTAGAATTTCGGGACGATTAGTGTAATTTCGTGGATCGCCATCAGTAGAGACAAAAGTGATTCACGCGGGGTCCTCACCCGGGCAGCCCGCGCGCAGGGCTAGCAAATCATACGAAGTCGCACGAAGGCGGTTCCTGGTGAAGTCAATTCAGGGACGATGCCCTTAACTGGCTGGCTTCGGGCGCGCAAGGGCGAGTTGGAGAAAATTCTCGAAAAGAATTCTGCCGTCGCGGGATTCGTTCTGGTGTTCCCAGCGCGTGCGGGTCTTGTTCCAATCTTCGAACGACTTCTCGAGGTGAAACTGTACCGTGTAGATGAGCTGATCGTTGTCGCGATTTACCATCATCTGATTACGGCAAAGGTATGAGGTTGCGAGGAGTTTAAAACCTTCGGGAACCTGATCGAGCTGCAAGCCGTGATTTTGCCACACACGAAGGATGCGCGCCTGCTTAGTGTAATCCTGCCAAATTCCGGAGCCGGGATTGTTGATTCCCCTAAAGATCGGGTCTTGCGGATCGATGATCCGCACGAAGCGGTACTGATACTCATTGGGACGGTTCTCACGCTGCTCGTGTTGCTCAAGCCGATCTAGGGTGAGAACGTGCGCCCCGAAGCTCAAGCCAACCAACTGATGTCCGCCGCAAATCCCGAGCACGGGGACCTTTGTCGAGCGAATAAAATCGCCGAAGTCCTGGATTATCGCCGGCCTATAGAAATCGAAATCGCGCAGCGTGCCGCTAAGCACAATGGCGTCCGGGTCAAATTCCTTTACGGCTGCCCTTAGGTTTGCCAAGTGAGTAACGTGGGTAGTAGGGCTTTTTACGAGACGAGAGATGTTGTTGAGAATATTCTCAATGGCGAGCTTGGCGATCGTTCGTTCGTGCTTAATCTGTGCGGCGGCCGCTTCACCCCACTCCTTATGCCCAACTTCTGACAGGTCTTCCTGATCGCGAAGAAGATTGTCTACTACGAGCACCCGCGCCGCTTCGATGCGCTTCTCGATGGGTTCATAGCGGCAGAATGTCTGCTGGTTGAAAGGAAAGGGAAGCGGTTCTGGAGCGTCAAGTGTCCGTTTCTCTTCGATTGAAAGTTCTCTGATCTCTTGGGTCATCTCTTTGAGTAAAGGTCCAATTCTCTTTAGAATCAGTTTTTGTCTATCTGCCTGGGTCCCTCTGCTTCGTACTCTGATTAAACTCGGGAACTGAAGTTCCCGCGCCGGCAGCACCAATCTCACTCCTTAGTTTAGCAATTAACAGGCCATGAATTCGATCCTTAAATGAATCAGCACGCTGGGCGGCCTTATGGTTCACCAAAAGCAGCATGTGATGCCATGACGATTCGAGTTCGTCAGCGAGCAGCGAAACCTTCGTAATGTCGTAAGGAACTGCCACTTCCTGACAACCCGCCCTGGCGAAGACAGACAGGTAACGGGCGGTTGCGAGGTCTGGGCAGAGCAGACGGCGTTGGCCCACTTTTAGTTCCACGCCCAGCAAGGTGTGCTGGATCTGCACCCGCGGCTGCCGCGGTGGTGCTCCAAAATAGTACGAGCGGGTTCTCATTCTTAAGATGCGCTCGCTATAAATCAGTGGCAGCCACGTGTCCGTTAGTTCGGTTTTGATTTGTTCAGCGTATTCTTCAGCGGTCACGAGGTAATAGTTATTTGCCGTGAATGATCTGTTGCGGGCCTCTTTAATATTCCGGGCTAACGAGTCACGATTGGTTTAGCTTGCAGCGCATTGATCACCTGCCCGGGAAAGAGTCCCAAATACAACACTCCGGCGACTGTAATCACCAGGGCGATAGCGATGCTTGCCGGTATCGGGGGGGCCATCCACGAAGTCGTGCGCTCGCGGAAGAACATCACAATAATCAGCCGCAAGTAGTAGTAAGCGGAGATGGCGGTGTTAAGCACGCCGATGACCACGAGGATCACCATCCCTTGATCGAGAGCGGCGCGAAAAACCATGATCTTGCCCATGAACCCGGCAGTCAGGGGCATACCCAACAAACTAAGTAGGAAAAGCGATAGCGAGAAAGCGAGCACGGGAGATCGAAAGCCGATGCCGTTATAGTCCTCAACTTCAGTCCGGCGATCCCCGGCGCGAGCGATCAGTTGCACCACGGCAAAGGCGCCGAGATTCATCACCGCATAAGTCAGCAGATAGAAGGTCACCGCAGTGATCGCGGCGTTCCGCTGTTCAATGCCGGATGCTGCTCCCGCGGCAATGAAGCCCACCAGCGCGTAACCTGCGTGCGCGATAGACGAATAAGCAAGCATGCGCTTCACGTTGTTTTGCACAATCGCGGCCACGTTGCCAATAGTCATGGTCATGATGGCCAGAACGACTAGTACTGAAACCCACCCACTGTGGAGCTCGCCTGAGATTGTTTTATTGGCGGCGGCCGCTACAAATGGAAATCCGAATACGAAGACCCTCATGAATGATGCAAAGCCCGCCGCCTTGGGTCCAGCCGCCATGAACGCCGTGACGGGAGTAGGCGCTCCTTCATAAACGTCAGGCGTCCAAATATGGAAAGGTGCCGTTGCTATCTTGAAACCAAAGCCAACGAGCATCATGGCAGCGCCCGCGAAGAGCAAGGGTGGATACTGCGCATCATTGAGCCTGCGAGCGATCTCCGCCACATTTGTCGTACCGGGCAGTCCGCTGATAGTGGCAGTGGCTCCATAGGTGAGTGCGATGCCATAAAGCAGAAACGCAGATGACAGGGAGCCGAGGATGAAGTACTTCAGTGACGATTCGTTGGAGCGCACGTCTGTGCGGCGGAAACCGGCCATGACGTAAGTGGCAATTGACAGGATTTCCAGACCCAGAAAAATGATCACCAGGTCGCCGCCCGAAGCCATCAGCATCATGCCGGCCGTTGCGAACATTAGAAGCGAATGAAATTCACCGGCAGGAAGTTTCTCGTTCTCGACCCAGACCATCGAGATCAGCACCGTCAAAGCCGAGACGATAAGAAAGACGAGAGTAAATCCAAGGCGAAGCTCATCAAGCACAATCATGCCGTTGAAGGCCTGGCTAGCACCGCCCCATGACAACCCGAGCCAGACGGTCGCCGCCGCCCCGGCAAGCAAACCGGCGAGTGAAATACTGCCGGTTACCCAGCGTTGATCTGGTCGCGCGAAGGCATCTACCAGCATGACTGCCACGCCAACGACACAGATGATCAACTCGGGCGCGATGAGCGCGAAGCTGACGTCTGGCGGCGTGAATTGTAAAGCTAGAAAAGAACTCATTTTTTGAGATTGGTCCGTGACTTAGCGCCTAACGTCCACCTTCCGACGCGTTGAAACTGGGATCATAAGGACCACTCTGAGCACCTGCCGGCTTATTACCTGCAAAAGATCCTCCGGTCGGCGGCGCAGCCACGCGAGCGCGAACAGCTTCGACGCTCGCCTTCGAGCGATCCAGAAATGGCCGAGGAAATACGCCCATTACCAGCATCAGGATAAGCAGAGGCAACAGCAATCCAATCTCGCGGGCATTGAGATCCGGGAGCGTCGCATTCGCGGGATTCGTGACTTTCCCAAACACGACGCGCTGTAGCATCCAAAGCATGTAGACCGCCGCCCAGATCACTCCCGTGGCAGCGAGCATAGTGGCGATCCAGGAGTGCTGGATCGCGTTTGACGTCCACGCGCCGAGCATTATCAGAAACTCACCCACAAAGCCATTGAGAAAAGGCAGTCCAATCGATGACAGCGAGGCAAAGACGAACAGAGCAGAAAACCAGGGCATTGGCGTCGCGAGCCCGCCGAAATCGCTAATCAGGCGCGTATGTCTACGTTCGTAGATGAAGCCCACAAATAAGAACAACGCCCCGGTAGACACTCCATGGTTGAGCATCTGATACAGCGCGCCCTGCATACCAAATTCAGTGAAAGAGAAAAGCCCGAGGACGACAAAGCCCATATGACTCACCGATGAATACGCCACCAGACGCTTTACATCCGGTTGGACCATAGCCACCAGCGCTCCGTAAATAATCCCGATGATCGCCAGCGTGATCATGATCCAGGCAAACTGGCGCGACATATTCGGAAACAGGCCGAGGTTGAAGCGCAGCAAGCCGTAGGTCCCCATCTTCAGCAGCACGCCCGCGAGAATAACGGAACCGGCGGTAGGCGCTTCGGTGTGTGCGTCGGGGAGCCAGGTGTGTAAAGGAAAGAGCGGTATCTTGATGCAAAAGGCAAACGCAAAAGCCAGAAACAGCCAGAACTCCGCATTCGGAGACAGCAGCGTCGGTTGCGAGCTCATGGCGGCGAGTATCGCTGCGTAATCAAACGTGCCGTAGATGTAGTAAAGCGCGATGATACCGACCAGCATCAGCAGACTGCCGACTGCGGTGTAAATGAAAAACTTAACGGCCGCGTAGATTCTTCGCTCGCCTCCCCAAATTCCGATCAGAAAAAACATCGGCACCAGCGAAGCTTCGAAAAAAAGATAGAAGAGCAGAAGATCAAGGGAAACGAAGACGCCGATCATCGCGCCTTCGAGCAGGAGTAGAAATACGTAATATGAAAGTTGGCGCTTAGCGATTGCCGTCCAGCTCGAGAGAATCGCGATCGGCATGAGCAGCGTGGTTAGCAGCACCAGCCACAAACTAATGCCGTCGACTCCCAGGTGATAACGCGCGCCGATAGCTCCAATCCAGTTAACATTCTCCTCGAACCGGAACTCGGCTGCGCCTACCCCACCCACCAAAAGCAGCGAAAGGGCAAAGGTGATGGTGGTAACAGCCAGCGCTATCCACTTGTAGTGGGCATCCTGCCTGCGGGGAGCAAGACTGTAAGCTACGGCGACCAGCGCGCCGAGAACTGGAAGCAGGATCAGAATCGTGAGCAAGTGTTGCCGCATAATTTTAGCGAGCCAGGCCCAAGGCGTGAGCGCCAAAGTAAGCGAAGAAACCAATCAGAACCAGGGCTCCGATCAAAATGATCGCGGCGTAGCTACGAACAAATCCGCCCTGCAGGTGACGAACAACCCGCCCCCCTTCAGTTACAGCGTCGCCGAGGGCGTGCAGGAAACCATCGATCACACCGACGTCGAAGAGTTTCCACAGACCTTCACGCGAGACCACTTCGATTGGCCTGATGATCGTCGCCTCGTAGATTTCATCAACGTAGTACTTGTTCTCAAGTATGCGCGGCATCTGCAGCAACGGACGCTTCTGGAAGATTAACCAACCAACTCCAATGCCTAAAGCCGCAATGAGCACCGACACCATAGCCAGCAAACGCTCCTGACGAATCTCCTCCGGCGAATGGGCGTGATCGGCGCTTGCGGCTGGGCCTTCCAGCGCGTGGACCGCAGGGGCACCGTCCAGCTGCTGGGGTTTCGGTGACAACCACTGTATTTCATCGGCGGCGTGAATGCCCTCTCCGTGTGTCACATTTGCCGGAACGTGGCTGATCACGGGCTCGAGAGTTTGCTCGATGTAATTGACGGGATGGTCGCTGAATAGTGAGCCAAGCGCGTAAGGCACGCCAATAAATCCGCCGACAGTGGAAAGCACAGCGAGAACGATCAGCGGCACGGTCATAACCCACGGCGATTCGTGCGGCTCATGGACGGTGTGGGCGTGACCTGCGTCGCCTGCCTCATGGTGATCGATGTGTTTCTCGCGAAAGCGCTCAGGGCCCCAGAACGTCATAACCATCATGCGCGTCATGTATACCGCGGTTAGCAGGGCGGTAATCGCGCCGACAAACCAAAGCGCTTTACTCCAGACGGGACTGGGCACACTCAATTCCCCGGCACTCCAGGTCTTCCAAAGAATCTCGTCTTTCGAAAAGAAGCCGGCAAAGATTGGGATCCCAGAGATTGCCAGCCAGCCTGTGAACATCGTGGCAAAAGTGATGGGCATGTATTTTCTCAGCCCACCCATGCGCCGCATGTCCTGCTCATGATGCATGCCATGAATCACTGAACCCGAACCGAGGAAGAGAAGTGCTTTGAAGAAGGCGTGGGTAATTACGTGGAAAATAGCGGCGACGAACGCGCCCACCCCACAGGCAAGAAACATATAGCCGAGTTGAGAGACGGTGGAATACGCGAGCACCTTCTTAATGTCGTTTTGAGCGAGACCGATCGTAGCGGCAAAAATAGCAGTGGCCGCGCCGATGATTGCCACGATAAACATGGCGGTCGGCGCATGTGTATAAATGACCGAACAGCGGACGATCATGTAGACGCCGGCGGTAACCATTGTGGCCGCGTGAATCAAGGCGGAAACCGGAGTGGGGCCAGCCATCGCGTCAGGCAGCCAAACGTAAAGAGGAATTTGCGCGCTCTTGCCTACCGCGCCAATGAAAAGAAGTATGGCAACCGACGTAGCGCCGCCGGCAAACAGCGCTTTCCAGGTAAACGGGTCAACGCTCATTTCGGCGAATGCCTGCGTCGCGCTGATGACTCCGTGCTCCGGTTTCGCAAAGAAGCTGATCGAACCTGTCAGGAGGAACACGAGCATCAGACCCAAGACAAATCCCCAGTCGCCCACGCGGTTTGTAATAAAAGCTTTCTTAGCTGCGTCGCCCGCCTCTTTGCGATCCGTGTAGTAACCAATCAGCAGGTAGGAGCAGAGTCCCACTCCCTCCCAGCCCACGAACATGAGGAGAAAATTGTCCGCCAGAACCAGCGTGAGCATGGCGAACATGAAGAGGTTTAGGTAGGCAAAGAAGCGATAGAAGCCGCTGTCGCCACGCATGTAGCCGACAGCAAAGACGTGGATCAAGAACCCGACGAACGTGACAAAGAGGGCGTATGTGCCGCTCAGGCGATCCAGTGCCAGGGCGAAGTCGGCACGGAAGCGGCCTACCTGAATCCAGGTCCAGAGGTGATCGAAGATAGGTTGGGTGGAACGAAGCGCGCCGTTCGACTTGAAGGCCAGATAGAAAGCGATGATGGTCGAGATGCCGACAGATGAACAGGCAATGATGCCGATGATCTTCTCATTACGAAGGCGCCGACCGATAAACCAGTTGATGGCCGCGCCAGCGAGCGGCGCGAAGATGATCAAACTGAGGAGGTTGTTCTCGTGCACAATTCTACTTCGGCGTCAGTGTTTTGAACTCTGAACTTTGTTCTTTGTGCTTTGTGCTTTGTGCTTTCGCCCGACTTGACTCTTTCTATTCCGGAAGCAGGTCCGGAAGGTCAAAGTACAAAGCACAAAGTACCAAGCACAAAGACTGTTGCCCTTGGACGAAACCCTATAGCTTCATAACACTTGCATCATCCACATCCAGCGATTCGCGGTTGCGGAAGATGGCGATAATAATGCCCAGACCGACCGCCGCCTCGGCCGCGGCCACGGTCATGACAATGAAAACAAAGAGCTGGCCAGTTACGTCCTGAAAAAAACTCGAAAAAGCGACGAAAGTGAGGTTCACAGCATTGAGCATTAACTCGATGCACATGAACATCGCGATTACGTTTCGCCGAATAATCACGCCTACAACGCCAATCGTGAAAAGAATGGCAGACAGCGCCAGATACCATGAAAGCTGTGGGCCCATAAATGTTTCAGTCTCGCTTTTCCGGGTCTGACGGCAACTCCACGCCCATAAGTTGGGCTGCTTCCGCAGTAGAATTTGTTTCGATAGCTGTCGTGTCATCTAGCGATCGGGGATTAACAATATTCATCGCCAGCACCTGGGTTCCGGGAACCACACGGGCGGTTGGGGAGAGGGTGTTTCGGCGACGCGCCAGAGACATCGAACCTACAATGGCCATCAACAGCAACACTGATGTGATTTCGAAGGGCAGGAGGTATTTCGTGAACAGTCCCGTTCCGACCGAAGCGGTCAACCCAACGTTGGAAATCCCGTGGCGGGGCGTGTAAGGGGAATCCTGAACGGCATAGAGAATGAATGCGGTTTCAGCGATCAGAATTGCGGCTAGTCCAATAGCCGTCGGGACCAGGAACCCCAGGCGTTTTCGTCGAGGTTCTTCATCCTCGACGTTGAGCAGCATGATTACAAACACCACTAGCACCATGATCGCGCCGGCGTAAACGATCACCTGTACGGCGGCAATGAAAGGAGCTGCCAGCATCACGTACAGGCAGGCGAGGGAGAGCAATACACCAATCAGGGATATGGCGCTATAGAGAGGGTTTCGCTGCGCGACCATGCCGATGGCGCAGCCTATTGCCAGTCCTGCAAAAAGCACAAAGAGAAGACTTGTTAACATGGAAATGAGCGTGAATCGTAAATCGTTAATCGTAAATCGAGAAGCTCAGCAATTGTCAGTTCACCTATTTACGATTAACGATTTACGATTCACGAAATTAGAAACATCACCGTAGC
>JBPCMM010000182.1:0-10296 GCA_051002255.1 Pyrinomonadaceae bacterium | reverse complement strand
CTTTGATCTGCTCCAACTCAGCTTTCGTTCTCTTGTGTTCCTCCGCCGCGTTGGGAGCATCCTGCTGAGGCGGAGCAAGTGTCTCGATCGACGATGCGCCGCGCGCCTCTTCCACTTCGCGGCGCGTTGCTCCTGTTGAAGACCAGGTCGCATCCACCACCCCAAGCGGGCTGCCCACTTGGGGACCCCGGTCCGCTCCCCGTTCTGACAAGCGGGCAGGGACATCCTCCGCTTCGCGCTGCGGGTCGGGCTTCGTTTTCTGCAGCTCGTCCGCCCCGCTGGGAGTCTCCTCATGAGATCCAATCTCTGTCTCGGTCGCAGATGCTCGGCGCTCCTGTTCCGCTGCGCGGCGTTCCTGGTCGGCGATTATTCGTAACTGATTTTGGATCCACCTGCGGGCATCATGCTGCGGCGCAACCGTCTCGGTTGCAGATGCTTGACGCTCCTGTTCCGCTGCGCGGCGCGCCTCTTCCACTTCGCGGCGCTGCGGGTCAGCCTTTGTTGTCAGCTGCACCTCCGTCCCGCTAAGAGCGTCCTGTTGAGGCCTAGTCGTTCCCTCTGCCGCCGGACTTAGACGCTCAGCTTCTAGTTCGGGTCGGGCCTGTTTCCCTTGTGTGTTTGTTGGAAAGGGCACTACTTCTGCAGGTGAAGCGTTTGAGAGTAATTTAGAGACCTCCGAAGAGCCTCTCCTATCCGCCCACTCCCTTGCCGTGAGACCAAGATTATCCTGCAAACGCACGTCCGCGCCCGCAGCAAGCAAAAGGCACGCAATATCGACATGGCCAAAGATGGCGGCCAGCATCAGCGCGGTCTGTCCTCCTCGGTTCCTTCGGTCTACGTCGGCACCCTCAGACAGCAGGGCTCTCACAGCATCGGCATTGCCGTTCGACGCTGCACGAATAATTGAAGGACGATCAGAGATCAGTATTCCCCTCCTCAGTAAGCACGATCCAGACATCCAGGGTAGCCAGATTTATTTTAGAGGCTATCACCACGAAAATCCATTAAGTTTGTTGATTTGAGCGCCCGACGGATGGGAATTTCGAATTTGCGGCCTGCGAATTTCGAAATTAGAAACAAAAGCGGCACTCGATAGCGGGGACACGAGGAGACAGAGACACGGAGACACGGAGATGTGGAGACGGCAAGACGGGGAGACGGGGAAGGGAGACGGGCAGACAGGGAAAGGGAGGGGACGACGACATACACCTGTTTGCGTCGCGTCGTGACCATTGAGCTTAGCCCGGTCTTCAGGCCGGGTTCCGACGCTTCTAAACACCTCGTCGTGTTAGGGACGGTTGAATGTTTGTCGTTGCTGACGCGACGGATAATTTATCTGCCGAACCGACACGAAATCTTGATAGTGTCATTCCGTGCAGGTGTTATTTCGGGGCGATCCTTGTTACCCGCGAAAGTCTGCCGTGGGTTACTTTCTTGTGCTGCTGCGGAAGAGTTTGCTGCCTGCTTCAATGAGGCGTCGGCCGCGAGTGGGGCCGAAGCGACCCAGCGGTTTGAACTGCTTTCCCTTGATCTCGTTATAGGAAACAAAAAAGTGCTCGATCTGGCCTACCAAGTTTTCATCCAGCGTTTCTAATGATTTCAAACTGCGATGAATGATGGAATCCGCGGCCACGGCGATGAGACGGTCGTTGCGCATCGTGTCCCCGTTGCGCTCCGTCTGTTCGGCTTCTACCACTCCCAAAAGCCGCGCAGGCACAAGGCAACCTACGAAAGTCGGATCGTCCATTAGCACCAGCACATCGAGCGGATCACCATCTTCACCGCGCGTGGAAGGCACAAAGCCAAAGTCGTAGGGAAAACTCGCGCCCGCGGGCAGCACGCCCGACAACTTAAACAGTCCGGACTTTTCGTCAAACGTAAATTTATTTCGACTCCCCTTGGGTGTGTCGACGATGACGTTTAACTGGTTAGTTTCAGAATTGAAGGCGTCAAGATGGAGATAAGGACTGCGTGATTTTGTTGGCACGCCTGAATCGTAAATCGTGAATCGCGAATAGTAAACGTCTCTGCTGTCTCCGCGTGTCCCCGTTTGTGTGGGCGGGTCTAGTTGTCCACGGCCCGAACGCGGTTGCGTTTGAGAAGAGTGACGATGCCTTTGCGGCGGTACCAGATGCCGGCCTTTGTTCTCCAAACTTCATCGGCCTGCAGACTGGAACCGTCGGTTAGGCGAATGGTTACTGGACCACCGCCGGGCTTTGTGACGTCGCCGGTCGAAACTGGATTCGAGCTTACGCGAACGCGCGTTGAATCAGGTCGAGTGTTGGATGCGACCTTCGCTATTGTGGAAGATAATGGGTTGGCCGAGCGAGATGTATTGTCAGGCGACGCCAAAGGCTCGGATTCTTGTTGCACCAGCCTGGCTTTGGCTGAAACCTCGTTTGAGACCTGGGTAGCTTGAGACCCTCGGTAATCTTGCGACGCCTGAACCTGGGAACTTGGTGGGGCCTGGCTAGCTTGGAGAGTTGGGCGCATCCTTTGATAGCTGAGCAGAATCATCAGGCCAATGATAAGACCGGCCCCGGTTGCCGCTGACAGGGTTTTCATGTTCAGCTTCCTCTGGTGCACGGCTGAGGTCAGCGAGACCTTCCCAGCCTTCTGCTCCGAGTGCTCAATCACACGCACCCCGGTGCCGAAGTCGTCCGCGATGAGTGGAGTCTTGTCGAGATCGCAGAGCTGATCCGAGTCAAGATAAAGGAAACTGCATTGTGGACAACGCTTCATATCGATAATACCCAGCCTTGGCCATTATGCCCTATTTCAATACCTGGGTGTGGAGTGTTGATTTTGAGCGAGGCCTAACCTCGATTTAACTGGAGAAATGCGATTCAAAGAGCGCTGGACGCGCGACGGACGGTAGCCAGGCAGACGCCCGTAGGAGGCGCAGCGTCTTGAATGGCCCCGAAGATCGCCACGCGCTCCGTTCAACTCCAGCTCCCCCATCGAAATAAGCAGTTGACCGAAGAGGAACGACTCAAACTAGCTCCGGCGGTGCATAAGCTAGCCAGGGGCAAGCGCTTTCGCTTTCGCGCCGTCCCTTGGGGTTCATCCTAATACCACGACTGCGCCGGGGACGGGCACCTGATAAAGAAAATGCCGCTAACTTCGCCAAAATCCGTCCGTAGTCAACCTTCCCAGTAAATGTCTTGCCTGTGGGAGTCTCCCCCCGCTACTATGAATCCGGCCTCACCTAGCAGCCGAGTACCGACCCTATCCCAATCTCTTGCCCACAAGTTGGTGTCTCTTTAGTCAGTACGCGTCTCCTTTAATTAAGAGGGAGGAGGTTGTATGAGAATCAGCAAGCTAAGAATCGACTGGTGGACGATAGACGTGTCGAGTGTCAATCGGGGAAGGCGAGTGCCAAATGTCGTGTGTCGGGTGTAGGACAAGCGGCTGCGTCTATTGCTCTGAGTCTCCTCTGCTTGGGACTGTTGTGCTTGGGTAGCGCTTACGGGCAGGAAACTCAAGGAGAGGAAATTCAGTCGCCGGAAAAAGCTCACGCGCACGCGTGCCCGGATCCACCGCCGCAAACCTCTGGCTCACATGGATTCCGTCGGGTCGGAGAGACGATTGATATCCCCCTCAACGTCGCTGATTGTCAGCCGATTGCTTTTGTCCTGCGTTGGTCCAACGGGCGCAACAATGGGAGCAACCTCATTGTTACTTTCCTGGATAGCATGAATCAACCAATCCACTCGCGAGCGCTCTCGGGTTTTCTGACGGGCACCTTCGAGTTTCCGTTCGCGTCACTCGATCAGCAGCCGTGGTTTGCCCGTGGATCAATAGTCGCGGTGCCCTCGACTATCGTCATCCAGGCAGTTCAACCTTTTGCTCCTCCGGCAAATATCTCCTACACGGTTACTCGCAAAGCTGCGCGAGTACGATCAAGACCTCGAGCGGAAGTTCAGCCGGCAGCTTTGTCGAAAGCCCTGCCTATCTCCGCTAGAGCTCAGGTCCTCGACGATCAGGTAGCGATGAAGTTACGAACTGCGGAGGGTCGACTGCTCTCGCAGGGCCAGGCTTCATTAGCGTCCGGCTCCGCAGCCTCAATCAGGTACAAGTTGGAGGAGGTAGCGTTGCCAGAGCCAAGAGTGATGGAGACTCATGGCCGCAGAGAGAACGTGAGGGTTGCTTATCGCCTGACGCTAGCAGTGGAATTGAGAAGTTCCCAAAAGGTCGGCACAGTGCGGCTGCCGTCTCTTTCCAAGGTTGGATTGATTTGGCTGGATGATGCTGCGCTTCCTGCGTTCTCGACGAACTCGCAGGAAATCAGCACGCTGATATATGACCTCTCAGTCTTGAGGGATGGCGCCGAAATAGCTGTGTCAAGCGCCGACGGCAGTCAGATGTACTCGCTTGCCGAGCGGTTGAAGTATGAGTCCAAAGTCCAACGTCTAACCTCCGAGGTCAAAACCGACTCCGAGTCCAAGGTTCAAGCAACCTCAACGTCGAATGTTCAACCTAGAAAAGAAGGAGAAGAGGGGAATCAGGTGGTTGGCATCAGGAGTGCCGTCAGAGTAATTGGTGCGACGCGGATGCCGCTGGTCCAGATTGAGTTGAGAACAAGCCGACCGTTTCCACCCAGGCATACTGCGCTGCAGTTGCAGGTTGGGAAGCGCTTCTTTCTCAATGAGCTGACAGGTGATCATACCGGTCGTACGCTCACGCTAACCCTCACTCAGGAGATGTTTGCCGAACTCAACCAAGGTGGAGAGATTGTAGCGTTTTTTGATAAGCGCGATCGCAGCGGTTTCGCAGATGTTTGGCATTTTGGCAGACTGGATAAGGGTAGTCGGCAGTAGGACTGAAGAATGGGGCATGGGAGATGCCAGCTTCAGTTTCCATTTCTCATTTGACATTCTTCATTTGCCATTGCTGACTTTTTGTTCGTGTCCCTTTCGTGGATCGTTCTTCTTCTCAATCAAACAAGCGATCCACGAAGTAACACGAAGCACCACGAATAAGCTCAGAAAAATGGCCAAAGAAAAATGCCAATGAGAAATGGAAAACTGAAGTTGGCATCTCCGCAGCTCCTCGTCTTCACCTCCCTAAAGATCCTGTTGATTAGAGTCCATCAACTCACCTGTATCCGATGTCAAATTCAACTCGGAAGATCCAAACGCTCCTCGACGGGCTCGATGCCGGCGAGGCGCTCACGCTGCTGGCGCTCTTCCCATTCTCGATTGAAGGTCTCAGTGAATTCTTCCCATTCCCGCCGCCGGGCTTCCCACTCCTCACGCGTCCGCAGATCGGAAAAGGCGAAGTCGTCGTCCATGTGCGAGCCGTCGAGATGCCAGAAACCTATTTCCATTCCTAATTCCGCATCGTTGGCCATCATCCGACAAACAGGGCAATCATCATCGATTACCATGTCATGTCCGCGCATGGCGATCGGCAACCGTATCCGTTCATTTTCCATGAGGAGCGCCGGTATCCTTCCGTCGTAATCCTCCTGAGGCTGCTCCAGCCACTCTGTTTTGAGTTTTTCCAGCCGCGCAATTTCTGGTTCAAGTTCTACAGGTCTGTTTCTCCCCGTCTCCCCTTTGTCCGTTCTCTCACTCTCTTCCTGAGGCGCACTCCAAAGCAGGTAGCGAAGGAGATCGTAGTAGATGACCCACTCGTGAGTACCGAAGCCGGCGAAACGATAGGCGAAAGAATCAGTGGCAAGGCACGGCGGCCCCTCGCCTTGCACGCTCCACTGCGTCGAACGCGTGAGCAGGTCGTAGTCGATGAGGTTCTGCCGGGCGAGTAACACATCCCTGGGCGACTGGCCGCGCAGATCATCGCGCGCAGTCATCAGCCAACGTGCGTGGAGTAGGGAGATCTGCTGACGCAACCTGTCATCTGGATCCGGCCTGTCGGATTGTTCATTTTCGACTTTGCGAACCAATGTTGCACTTGAATCAAAGACTAAAGTCTGTGCCACTAAGGTCCTGGTGACAGCAGGCTCACCAGCGTGAACGGTTAGATATCTTTCGACTTCGACGCCGGCATCGCAGTCACCTGAGGCAGCGGTTTGGTGACGCAGAGTCCAGCTTTCGCGCGCGATGAACTCCAGCAACGGTCGGCCGTACAGAATGGCACGCGCGTCGAGAGGTGGTGTGGAAAGGCGTTCCAGGCGACGTGGATCTCGCAATCCCTCGTACTGGTCAATATTGTAGAGAAACAGCCAATCGTCTGGAAGGCGATAGGAGATTGAAGTGTCGGTAGCGCATAAGCCATCGTGATAGGGCACTTCACCCTGCGGTCCGAGTTGGGAGTAGGTCGACTCAGAAGCGACGATGCGCGCGGCGAGATCGATGATAACGATCCCTGCATCCCACGACTCTTTGTCTATTTCCGCATCTTTACGAAACCACCCGAAGGGACTGATATCACCTGCCGGTTTGTTGTAGCGAGCTAGTGCTGCTTCAAGTTCGCTGATTGTTTCTGGTTCCGCCGACAGTGCTGCGACACATGCGTCTGCCACTGAACCGTGAATTGGTCCACTGATTGTGTGCTGAGCATCTGTGAGGTTAAGTTTGATTTCGCTCATTGTGAGGTCCTCCGTAGCTTAGAGTCGGTTGTGGATTAGTAGTACTGAGTACGGTGCTGAGTACTGAGTGAGGGTTCCAGCTCAGAGCCGATGACAGCGTGAGGTGACCACCAGCACATACACTAAGAGTAGGAATCCTGCGGACCGACGCGCTTCATCCATTGCCGCGCCGGCTATGTTCTTCAGCGTTGTGGTCCGGAAGACTGGTAATCGATTTCTAGCTACCGAAGTGAGGTAGTACGCAGGATTGTCTTTCGAGATGCGAAACATGAGGGGCACCTTTCGTGTGAGGTTTGAAAACGGGAGGAGGATAACCTTTGCTGTCAAAAAAAGCGAGGCGTAGCCTCGTATTATTTGAACCAAGCACACGGACAGCCGTAAGAGTTGTCTCAGAACTTCTATGGCATGAGGTAAGCCGAAGGCGTTCGCAAATTTCCCCAGGCTAAGAGCCTGGGTACGTGAGGCGGTGAATGCAGGTTAACTGAAAGAGTTGGAAAAGTTAGGTTGAACTTTTCTGGTGGACAGGAAAGTTGAATGCTCTTAACGGCTCGGCCGTCGCCCTGCGGAAAGCCTCTGGCTTTCCGGCCAGCCCGCCATCAGGGGCAGGAGGCAGGAGCCAGACGGACGTGATGTTAATCCGTATATGTTCAGCTGGCACCCCGGCACCCTGTACCTAAGACTTGAATGGCTTTTTCAGAATCCTTCCAGTCTTCTTCAGGAACCCACCAATTCGGGATTCTTTATGGTTTGCCTTCGCCACTGGGGATCGAGTGGTTTCCTGCCTGAGGGCGGGTGAACGGAGGCGCGGCGTGGATCGGACAACAGGCGCCGCTCGGTTAGCGGTCACCTTCGTCTTGTCAGACCGGGGCGAATAGCTGGGCGCGGTGGCCGGCGTGGGCGAGGGCGTGACAGCGGGCGTAGCAGGAATCCGATCTGGTACGAATTGCGGTGTGCCAATGATGTTGGTTGAGGGAGCCTTAGTGTTCTGCGGGGCGTATTCATTTGTGAATCCGGAATAGCCTACGGATAGAACGGTTGCGATGAGCACTGCTACGGCCGCCGCTAGTGCTTGACGCCTTGCCCCTGACTTCACTGATCGAGTGGAGGGTTCGGTTGCTAGGTGGGCTGCCCTTATTTGGAGGGGCTGAAGCGTTGGCTCATAGATGAGTTCGTGCCCATCCATGTCGCAGACGTGCTGATCGTCCTCGTAAATAAAATCACACTGTGAGCAGCGTTTCATCGCGACCCTCCTCTTGGTCAGTGTTGTAAATAGGGCCGCGGATGGATGTCGCTGGGGACGCCTTCGTGAGAATCCGCAGATCAGAGATTACACATATTAGACAGAACCTTCAACGAGATTTCTATTGGGAGTCGAATTCGAAGGATTTTCGAGCAAAGTTAGCCGGATCAACCTCACAACAAGTGCCGCCATGGTCTTCGATCGCGGTGAGAACAGACAAACAGGATGCACAGGTACAGAACGATGTGTATCAAATTCGTATTGGCGGCACTGCGTGTCGGCCGTTCTGATTCTTTTGCTTTGTTTCTTCCCGCAGTAGTCGCCCACCGACGTGAATTTTCTCAGCTCTTTATGTTCAGGAAAAGCAACGAAAATTCCAATGAAGCAGCCTAGTGGCGGAGAGGAGAGGAACTTCAGATGCGAAACGCGACCTCTAGGTATTGAATATAGATCTGGTGCACCCTTAGTGGTATGGGCGTTGCAGAGTAAGGGTGAAACCTAACTGCGGGAATCGAATGAGTGCACTGAAGTAGAAAACGAGGAGAGCCATAGGCTCTGCGGGAGTATCGCTTCTTGTGCGCTAGCATAAGTAAACAGTCTTATAAACAAAAAAGGAGCAAGCAAATGGGAGATTTTAACAAGGACAGAGTAAGTGAAGGCTCACAGGGAGCAGCGCGCGGGACCGAGAAGCGTATGTTGACAGGTTTATTCAGGGACCGTGAGAGCGCGGAGCGTGCATATAAGGGGATGAGCGAGCGTGGCTATGGCAAAGACGACGTCAATTTATTGATGTCGGAAGATACGCGCAAGAAACACTTTTCCGACAAGGACACGGAGCTTGGCTCGAAGGCCTGGGAGGGTGCTGGTAAAGGTGCCGCAATCGGCGGCGGTGTGGGCGCGACTTTGGCGGCCATCGCGGCAATCGGTACGACTTTGGCGCTGCCTGGTATCGGCTTGTTGATCGCCGGCCCTATCGCTGCTGCACTTGCCGGGGGCGGCGCGGGTGCGTTGACGGGCGGCCTCGTGGGCGCACTTGTGGGCGCGGGTATTCCTGAAGAGCATGCGAAGCACTACGAAAAGGGACTCAAAGAGGGCGGCATCGTCATGGGTGTCAATCCGCGCACAACTGAAGATGCGGATTACTTTGAGAACGACTGGCGCACCAACAAAGCTGAGTCGCTCTATCGCTAGATTTGCAGCTAAGGTTTGACGTTAGCCTGAGGCTAACGATTAACGATTAGACAAGTGGAGGAGACACAACGATGCAACGCAATTTAGCGCTTGCATTGGTGCTGACAGGTGCCGTTGCCCTGGCAGGGTGCGGCGCCGCCGAGACCAACACCAATGGCACAGCGAATGCCAACCACAGCAATGCTGCTGGCAACCCACCGCGCGAGGGCGTGGTTGACGCTAACGCAAACATTCCGGCCAACACGAACAGCAAGACGGTTTCGTCAAACACCGGAGTGTTGACCAATGACAATGGTAACTCCAATACGGCTGGCGTTCGGTCTACCAACAGCAACAAGCGAAACGCAAACAGCAATACCAGTCCAAGACCGTAAATAGGATTGATCGATTCGGGCAGGGATCGGTCTTAAGAAGAGGCCTTCGCAGAAATGCGAAGGCCTCTCTTGTTAGAGGTGGGAGGCTCTGTAAAGGAAAGCCTTGATTCATCGCCGGACAACTCTATGAAGTGCAGTTGCAAACGCAGTGCGATGCTTTGGATGGGTAGAACAAGCGGCGAATCCAAAGCGCTGTCGTCGCTTCGCTCTGACGGCGCACTCCAAAAAAAGCCAACTCCGACTCGCCTCGCCAATTGTCACAGTCTCTCTCCTCATGTTACTTTGGGCGGCAATCTAAAATATTAGCCGTGAACCTAACCCGTGAAACGCAGCGCCAACGAATACTCAGTTAAAGACCCCTTAAGAAGCTCCACGTCAAGACAATCCAATAGGCGCTTAATAGAATTGACGGCTGAGTTGAACCAGCTGGAGGCGAAGCTGCGGCTCGGTGGGGGGTCAGAGAAGATCGAGCGGCAGCATAAGCAAGGGAAACTCACCGCGCGCGAGCGCATCGATCTTTTGCTCGATAAAGACTCTTATGCGCAGGAGATTGGGCTGTTGGTCGCTTACGATCAATACGACGGCGGCGCTCCGGGAGCCGGTGTAATTACCGTTGTCGGTCGGATCGAGGACAGAGAAGTCGTAGTTGTGGCCAATGATGCAACTGTGAAGGCGGGTTCATGGTGGCCGGAAACCATTAAAAAGATTCTGCGTGCGCAGGAAATCGCTATGCGCTCGCACGTGCCCATTGTCTATCTGGTCGATTCCGCGGGCGTGAATCTACCGTATCAAGGTGGAGTATTTCCCGGTCAGTATGGCGCGTCGCGAATCTTCTATTACAACTCTCTCATGCGTCGGTATCTGAAGATTCCGCAGATTTCTGCTGTGATGGGCCCATGCATCGCTGGCGGCGCATACCTGCCCGCGCTCTCGGACGT
>JBPCMM010000181.1:0-11528 GCA_051002255.1 Pyrinomonadaceae bacterium | reverse complement strand
TAGCGATGAATGACATCGAGCTTGACGGGCCGCGGCAGTGGGGCAGGCTGATACGATCTTCCCCTCAGGGACGTGTGCAGCTTTACGAGCTTGATTTTGGTAATGGTCACAAAGTGTTTACGCACGTTCTCTGGGTGCAGGGCGAAGAAGGTAACCGTGGCGGGCGCTAAGCCAGCGAGAACCACCAGGATTTCCCAAAGCTAACGAAAGGGCGAGAATCTTATCTCGCCGTTTTCGCACCCCAAGCGATGCTGAGTCGCTTATCAACTTGAGGCGGGGACAAGGTCCGCCTGTCTCAAATTACCGTAGGCCTTGGGGTCTTCACGCTCGGTCGCTACCATCACCCCTAGTCGGCTCGCGCTTCCGTAAAGAACCACTTTGGCCGAGCCGAGTTAAAGCGCTCACACTCGCGGCGCAAGAAGCCGTCTGATCATCTGCGGTAGCAAGCGTGCAGTTCTCATGAGGGAGCCGGTGGTGAAGTGATTTGCCAAACCCTGAAAGAGTTTTCGAGCACCGGGGTCATAGCGGAACCACCAGAGATCCGGGAGAAACGAAACGCGGTTGACGTGAATGTGCCGCGGGGTCACGAGTTCGAGTAGGCCCAGGCGTCCATGGGTGCGGCCATAGCCGCTTTCCTTGATTCCACCCCAGGGCGTCTGGGCAATGCCGTGGGTATAGAGCACCTCATTGACCATAACGGTTCCGGCCTCGATGCGTTCCGCAAGGCGACGGCCGCGAGCAATATCTTTGGTCCAAACACTGGCAGTCAGACCGAAGACACTGTCGTTTGCGAGCCCTATGGCTTCATCTTCAGTCTTGAAGGTCATCACGGGGAGCACTGGACCAAAAGTCTCATCGCGCATGATAGTCATCCGGTGATCTACATTTGTCAGCACCGTGGGCGGATAGAAATACCCGCCCAAGTTGCTTGAGCGTTTTCCTCCAGAAACTACCTTCGCACCCTGCTCGACCGCATCTGCCACGTGCTCTTCGACAATTTGTAATTGTCTTTTATTGGTCATGGCGCCGACGTCGGTGTCTTGATTTGTGCCCACTTCCTGCCGCAACGCTTGCGTCTCCGCCAGCACGCGTGCGAGAAACTGCGGCGCAATCGATTCATGCACGTAACAGCGCTCGACTGAGGCGCAGGCCTGACCTGAATTTGCGAAAGCACCCCAGACCGCACCCCGCGCGGCGTTTTCAATGTCGGCGTCTTCCAACACCAACATCGGATCCTTGCCGCCCAGTTCGAGCACCACGGGCGTGAGATGTTTCGCGGCGGCCTCGGCAACGCGCTTGCCGGTAGCCACGCTGCCGGTGAACATGATCTTGTCAACGCGAGCATCAATCAGCGCCGCGCCAGTCGAACCATCGCCGGTCACGATCTCCAACAACCCTTCGGGCAAGCCGGCCCGACTGAAGATCTCGCCAATCTTAAGAGCCGTGAGCGGAGTAAGCTCGCTGGGCTTGAGCACCACTCCATTGCCGCTCATTAGAGCCATTACTACTTCTTGAGCAGGTGTCGCGATCGGAAAATTCCATGGAGAGATGATTCCCACTACACCCATTGGCTTGTAAACGATCCGAGATGACCGGCCCATTAAACCATACTGACCAATGTCGATCTTTTGAGGTTTGAGGAGGCTCGCAGTGTGGTTTGCGAAGTAGTGCATCGCATCTAGCGTGGGCACTACCTCCATCGACATCGCTTCCGATACCGGCTTGCCGGTTTCGCGCGAGATAAGTGTGGCGACTCCCTCTATTTGCCCTAGCATGATCTCGCGGGCTCTGAATATCACGCGGGCCCGTTCTTTGAACGAAAGGCCGGCCCAGGCCGGCTGCGCTGCACGGGCCCGACTTACCGCCTGGGCCACTTCTTCAGGAAGAGCCAGCGGCACGCGGCCTAACTCTGCGCCGGTCCCGGGATCGTAGGAGACGATCTCGTGGGTTTGTTCGATTCGGGTTGGTATGATCTTGGTGCTCATTTGGTCTGGCCTGATTATCTAACAGAGTGGCTCTTCATCCTAGCTAATGCTGGCCTTTGTCCCGTAGGGACCTCATGTTTATAGACTCGATTTCACCAAAATTCTCCCCGCTCTGTAGGAGCGAAATGTTCCTCAACCGAATTGGCGCGGCGACCTGCCCGTGTCGCTCCTACGGAGCTGGAAGGAGCGGGCTAACCTGCGACTATAAACATTGGGCTCCTAACGGAGCACGGGGAAAGCTCGAGTCATAATGGACCGTTTCGTACACGGCTCGGCCCTCAGGTACAATATTGCGCATTTCAGAATAACATCTCAGGAGACTCTTTAATGATCCGACCGCAACTTGCGGAGTTTATGCGTCGCATGGACCCGAATTCAGTAGCCATCATTCCCAGCGCCCGCGAAGCCACACGTTCCAATGACACGCAATACCGCTTTCGCCAGGACTCGGATTTCTTATATCTGACCGGTTTCGAAGAGCCGGAAGCGATTGCGGTCATCGCGCCCGCGCGCGAACAGAAGTACACGCTATTTGTTCGCCCACGGGATCCGGAGCGGGAAATCTGGGATGGCCGGCGCGCCGGAGTGGAAGGTGCGAAGAGCGAATACGCCGCCGATGAAGCATTACCTGTTGTCGAGTTCGACGAAAAGCTGCAGGACATTCTCGACGGCGCAGAAAAGCTCTACTACCGCCTGGGAGTCAATCCTGATCTTGACGATACCATCATCCGGCAGATCGCGCGGATGCGCGCTCTTAATCGAAAACCGATCCATCCGCCACAGACCATTGTCGATCCGGCCACCATCGTGCACGAGATGCGCGTTCTCAAGAGTCCGAAAGAGATCGAACTGATGCAGAAGGCCGCCGACATTGCCGCCGAAGCGCATGTCGAAGCGATGAAAGCCGCGCGGCCAGGGATGAAGGAATACGAGATCGAAGCGCTGATTGAACAGATTTTCCGCCGGCTAGGCGCTGCTGCCCCGGCTTACACCTCAATCATCGGCGCGGGCTCGAACGCTACGATTCTCCACTACATTAACAACGACGGCGAACTGAAGGATGGTGACCTGCTACTGATCGACGCTGGAGCTGAGTATAAAGGCTACGCCTCCGACATCACCCGCACTTTCCCGATCAACGGTCGTTACACGAAAGCTCAGCGCGAGATTTACGATCTGGTGCTGGAAGCGCAGATGGCTTGTGTCGAGATGGTCCGGCCCGGCACCACGCATGACCAACTCAAGAGTCATTCAATCGAGGTGCTGACAAAAGGTCTGGTGCGTCTCGGGTTACTCAAGGGCGATCCTGCCGAGTTGATTAAAGAAAAGAAATACGAACAGTTTTACATGCACGGGCTGGGTCATATGCTGGGCATCGATGTGCACGACGTTGGCCGCTATTACTACGCTAAGGAGTCGCGCGCGCTGGAGCCAGGCGTGGTGATGACAGTTGAGCCAGGCCTCTACATTAACCCGAACACGAAGGACATTCCCGAACAATATCTCGGCATCGGCGTGCGCATTGAAGACGACGTGTTGTGCACTTCCAGCGGCCCGCGCGTGCTGACCAACAAAGTGCCGAAGAAGGCGGAAGAGATCGAGAAGCTGATGGCTAGGTAGCAAGCAGAAGGCAGGTGCAGGAGGCAGTCGGCAGAAGAATTACGCTGAACGCGTTGGCGAGTTGCAGCACAGGTTGCTGCAGCCCTGGGATCTATGTACCAGAGAATCATAACGCTGAAAGCGTTGACCAATGGCTGAGAAGGCGACGTCGCGAACTCTTTCAGAGTTAACGCAGCGCACGGGTTGGAACCTGAATCCCAGGGTTGCGGCACCCCAGGGCTGGAATTAGCCAACGCTTTCAGCGTACTTCCTAGGTAATTGGCTTTTGCGGTTTAGAAAGTTCCGTCACAATCTCCCGCATCGCCGCGCGCCCGCGCTCAACCTCGTCCGGCCCAAAAGAAATTGCCCCGACCACCGCATGGCCACCGCCGCCATAGCGTTCGCAAATCTTGGCGATGTTGTGCGTGCGCGGCACGGGTGCCCAGGGGTTGGAGCCGACGGAGATCTTTGTGCGCAGGGCACCCCGGGTTAAGGCAACTGAGTAAGTGGTTTGCGGATAGAGATAGTAAGGAATGAATTTGTTAAAGCCTTCGTAGCCTTCGTCGATCAGATCAAACTGGACCACACTGTTCGCGAACGAGGCCTCGCGCCGGATCACTTCGAGCGTCTCGAGATGCTGTTCTTTGATGGGCCGAAAGCGACGCTCGACCTCTGCACTGGTCGCAACCTCTTCGAGGGACTTCGCAGTCAGGTCGCGTATCAACTGTTCGATGAAATTATCGTCTGGATCAGCCTCAATCACCTGCATCAATTGCAGCGCGGGCTCTTTCAACTCCACACACTGGGCCGCGGATTCATAGAGTGCTCCATCAATGATGTGGGCCCACTCGACCAAAGACGTGATCGGTCCGGCATTGTAACCAAATTGGGAACTCGCGACGTCGGCGATGAATTCAGTGCACGACTTGCGGGTGCTGTCGAGAAATTTCTGTCCCGATTTGTCAGCCCGAAAATGCGCCTCATCTGCAGGCGTGAGAAACGCCGACTCATGATGATCAAACCACCAGGTTAGGCGTTCGGAAGCAGCATATTTGAAATCAACAATCGCATTCTCGTCGCCGTCAAACATCCCCAGATCGAAGAGCGTGCCCGGGCGGTGAAGGAGGCCTCTGTATTCGACTTCAGCGTCAGGGTGAATTCTCTCTTTGTAAAAGCGGGTGAAGGTAGCGGCAGAGGCAACTCCATCGAAACAATGACCATGGTAAAGCAAGCGTAGTTTCATTAGTGGTTTACTTATTAGGCTTATTTGAAATCAGTTTTGAAAAGCGCGCAATCTTAGCAACGAAAGCGTCGAGCGCAAAGCCGCGGACCCAAACGATCCCCGCGTGGGGTGCTAGGAAACCACACAAAGCGACACCAAATTTTATTAGTGTCATTTCGTGTTAGTTCGTGGATCGTGGCTAACGCTAGCATAGAAAAAGCGCAGAGCCCCTAAGCCCAGCGCCTCTTCTATCACCCGGTTTTGCAAACCGATTATCTAATTTTACAAGGCTCTATCGCGGCGGCAGTCTTCGGCACCAGACGTTCGGCGATGAACTTATCGACTTCCGCTTCGATCAACTCACCATTGACCACCCAGGCTTTGTCGGTAAGCAGCTCGCCTTCCTTCGTCAGCTGTGCCGGGTCGAGAAAAATGTTCCAGGGCGAGCCCCAACGCCGGGTATCGCCAGTGAGTTGCCGGTAGCCATAGTGGGCCGTCTTTTCACGATCCTCGCGCATCTCCGATTCAGTTACCACAGTATAAGGTGGACCAGCTGGGCCAAAGAAGGCGCGCACCTCGTCGCGTGAGGCATACTCGCTGACGCCAATCACTTCGAACCCATGGGCTTTGTACTTCTCATATAACTTCGCGGCTACCGGGGCCTCATGTCGCCAATTGCCACACCAGGGGGTGAAGTAGACAACCATGACGAGTTTTTTACCCTGGACCAATGAGCGCAGATCAACCGGCTTGTCGTCCTTGAGATCTTTTAGGATCCAGTTTTTGTAACCGACCGACTTCTCTACGAGCGGTGAATATTCGTGTCCGGCCTGGGCCTGAACAGCCGCAGGCGCGAGTGCGATTACCAGAAAGGCAAGGGTAAAGAATTTGATCATGGCAACTAACTCCTAAGACCGCTAGCAATGGACTTCGAATTCTTGAACAAATAGAGGGGCTCCACGCTTAACAGTCCCGTAGGGACTCAAGGTTTATAGACCGGAAGTACCAAAGAAATTTCAAAAGCTCCGTAGGAGCAAAATATGTCGCTTGCGTGACACTCGTTAGGAACATTTCGCTCCTTAGGAGCTGGCGCTACATCTTGGGCCCTAAGGTCTATAAACATTCCGTCCCTACGGGACCGGGTTGTTGCTAATAGTCCTACTCGCAAGGAGCGAGACTGTGTTTAACGCTACCTTTGCTGCGCCGTCGCGGTTTCCTCCAACAACGGTTTTACGGCAGCTTCAAAAGCTTCGCGCTTGCGTTCGCCGACAATCCTAGCGCGAATGCGACCTTCGCGATCGAGGATAAAGGTAGTAGGCAATCCCGCTACCGCGAAACTCGATTCTACTCCCCGATCCCCGATCAGCACGGTGTAATCTTGTTTGATGTCTTTCCAGAAATCTCTCACGCCGTCCGCGCCGTCATAAGTCGACACTCCCACAACTGATAACCCGCGCGACTCCAGATCGCGATGCATCGTATTGAGTTCAGGTATCTCTGAACGGCAAGGGATACACCAGGTGGCCCAAAAATTCAGGAGTACCACGCGTCCGCGTAGTTCTGCGAGGTTAAAGCTCTTGCCATCCATGGTCTGCAACGCAACTTCCGGAGCGGGAGGGAAATTACCTCTGCTTTCCGGCGCCGCCGCAGTTGACGGGCCGCGCGTGTCTACTTTGATCCAGCTTTCTGCGTTCGGCAGGATTCCGGCGAGAGTAGAGCTGGCAAGCAACGTTGAATATCCGCTGGCCACCAGCAGACCCACGGCAATCAGGATTACACCTGAAACAACTTCCACCTTGTGCAGGTGTTTACGGAATTTTCCGTAGAAAGCGAGAAACTGATTGATGCCCAGCCCGGTCAGGAGAAATGGAACTGCAAGCCCCGCGGAGTAGAACGCCGAGAGCAGCAGACCGCTTCGCCAACCGCCGCTGGTGGCGGCCAACCCAATAATCCCGCCCAGGATTGGACCGATGCAGGGAGTCCATCCGGCAGCAAAAGCAATCCCGAGAGTGAACGAGCCCAGCATCCCGCGGGGCTTCTCATCAGAAAAGAAACGCGTGTCTTTGTAGAGCGTGGAAATTTTCAGCAAGCCGATTAGCTGAAGGCCAAAGGCGATGATGATGATTCCGCCAACGATTCGTACCCAGGGGTTGCTGGTAATTGCGGCGCCAACTAATCCGGCCGTAGTTCCCAGGGCCACGAAGATCACCGAAAGCCCGAGGTTAAAAGCCAGTGAATTGAGCATGACGGCCCGCCGAGCACCTGTCTCCGATCCACCCTCTTTAAGGCGATCGATGCTCACACCCGACATCAGTGAAACGTAGCCAGGAACTAGGGGCAAAACGCAAGGTGAAAGAAATGAAAGAATTCCCGCCAGAAAAGCGATGCCGATGGTGATGTTTGAACCTTCCATTATGTCTTATGAACTTCCCGGGTCGCGGATTGCGCGTTCCCCCTTTTTTGTTTGATCGATTATAGATCAGGAGAAGCTAAGGCGTTACTCCTCAACACGCTTACGAGAGTCTGTCGGGAGAAGTATCTGCAGCCTTGTCATTCATATCGTGGCTTCAGAGGCCGTGTGGAAACTCGAAGTTGACACTTACAAAGGCGATTTCACGCAAAGACGCAAAGGGGGCAAAGACGCCAAGAGATTGAAATGTAGTAGCGATGAACCGTTTGCAAGGGCCTCTTCTTTGCGTCTTTGCCCCCTTTGCGTCTTTGCGTGAAACCATCTTTCGTTAGCCTAAATCTTCAAAGTCTTCAAAGCCTTGGTGTGAATGAGAATTCATAATCCTTTTCCCGCCGGCTCTCCCACAATTACGCCCTCTTTCTTAGCCAGAGCTTCAGATTCAAATAGATGCCGGAAACTGCCGAGGCGCACGCCAGCGCCGCGAAAAGAATAAGCAAGGGCACCTGCCAGCTACCTGCGAAGAAATAGAAATGGGCCTGACGAAAGTAGCGAGTTAGGGGTCCGGGAGGAGGGGTCTTGCTAACCACACCGGTGCCGGCATCGATCAAAAGCGAATCCGCACCCATACCGCCAATCGCCTGGTACACGGGCTTGCCGTCCCGCATCAAAAGTGTAAGCGCGGTGATTGGTAGTTGTCTGCCGGCAAACTGATTGGCACTGGCCATGGCTTCGGCGGGTGTAATAACCACCCGTGCAGCTTCAATGTTTGCGACCGAGCCTCCTTCAATCGTATTCGGCCAGGCGTAAAGCAATCCACTTGAAGCCCAGGCGAGCACGGGTATTGCCACGATGATCCCCAGCCAGGTGTGCATGCGGTAGATGAAACTTCGCATATGTATGCTATCGCCTCCGCGACCACACGGTCTAACTGAAGCTGAAGCTCAATCTTGTGAAGGGTGCAGTTCACGGGGTAAACCACCCTTCCCAACTTGCAAATTAGCGCGCGGTGAGTGGTTCGATTCAACCAACGTTAATTTGCAGGTTGGGAAGGGGCGGTTTACACTCATTGATTTTTCCGGAGCAGGTTCAGCAATCAGTTGCTTGATCATCTTGCCGAGCGCGGTTGTCTCTAATTCATGGGCTCCCAGCGCGATGAAACGCACGCGGCCGCGGCGGTCGATCAAAAACGACATTGGCAGCGAGAAGACTCCGTAGTTCAGATCATTTATGTGCGAATCTGCCACGACAAACCCATAAGGCAACCGGTTCTTCTTCTTAAACTCACGAAGATAGGCCAGCTCCTCCGGGCGAGTAAGTTTTCGACCTTCGGCGTGACCGTAATAGTTTGTCAGACCAAGTATTACCAGGCCCTGACCTTTATAAGTCTCGTGCCAACTCTGCAGTTTGGGAAAGGTATAACGACAGGGCCCACACCAGGGCGCCCAGAAATCCAACAACACTACTTTCCCGCGAAGTTCAGATAGCCTCATTGGTTTCTGATCGATCCATTCGCTGCCGATGATCTCTGGCGGCATGTTAGCTTCGCTGCTGCCTGTTTTCTCCAACACCTTGAAGAGATCTGCCGACGGATCCAGATTGGCAAGCCGTACCCGAGCCATCTTATTTAAATTGCCTGAGGGCAATGAGACTGAAAGCCTAACCAGGTCTTGCAGGACCACGAGTGCGGCCGCTTGCTTATTCAGCTTCGCTAAGGCGTCCGCAAGAAAAGATGCCGACTTGAACAGCCTTTCGTCTCGCTTGTAGCCGGTAAGCTTCTTCGACTCCATAGCGAGCGTCGCTGCCTTCGCCATTCCCTTAGCGTGCTCAGCCATGCGCTCATAGTTTTTAGCAGTGTGGAAAGCATCGGTTAGGAGGGTTTCCATCCCGTAAAGCTCGTCGAGGTCTTGTGGTTGGTTCTTTACATAAGCTTCCACCATACTTTCTGCTTCGGGTAGTAGATGCCTCTTGATCGCATGCAGCACCACCACGGCGCGAGCTACTTGAGGCTTATCTCCGGCGGGACTGCCGGCAATGAAACGGCGCATTGCCTTGAGGGCCGCATCCGAGTTGCCGGATAGATGATGCAGCAAGCCCAGGTAGTAATGATCTGTCTCCATAACGTCGCTTCGTGCTTCAAGCACAGCGGCGTTGCGCGCACCAGAGGCCCGGTCGCTATCGCTCGCGGTTCTGACATCAAGTCGCGCTTCAAGCACAGTAGCATTGCGCGCGGCAAGATCTTTCTGCTCCTGTTTGGTCGTGGCATCCAGTTTTGGATCGTAGGTGAGCTTCTGCTTGTTGAATTCGGCAAATTTCTTGTCGAGATAGGTATTCGCTTCTTCGTACAAGGCCTGAGCAGTTCGCGTGTCCGGCGGGATCTCCGGCAATTCCGGCACTTGACCGTCCTGGGCAAAGCCAGACGCCGGTACAAGGAGGGTGCAAGCAAGGACCAACACCAGAAATCTCAGGCAGTGAGTATTCATCAGAAAGCGGGCCTCGATTCACGGGTTGAACAAGTAGTTTAGAGTCCAAACTTTAGCTTGCGTCTTTGCAATGCGCAAACTAGAGGTTGAGGAACTCTGAACTGCCTGCATCTTTCATACGATTATTACGGGTTCACGCCCACAGTGGCAAAACGATCCGGACCAAAAGCATTAAGGTCCGGCGAGACGACGTTATCCACTATCGCGCCGGCAATCAACTCTCCGGTGATCGGTGCTAGCAAAATGCCGTTGCGATAATGTCCGGTTGCAAACACCAATCCCGGGATTTCCGCACAGGGACCAAGCACCGGCAAACTGTCCTCGGCACGCGGACGCAGACCCGCCCAAGTACCGATTAGCGGCAGATCTGAAATCCGCGGCGAGATCTCAAGGGCGTTGGACAAGATAGAATGAACTCCGGAAGCAGTCACTTCTTTATCGAAGCCCGCCTGTTCCGTAGTTGATCCTGCAAGGACGCGGCCGTCCCGCCGTGGCACAAGATACCCTCGCGAAGTATAGATGACATGACGTGCAATCCGGGGCGTGGAGTCCGCTGAGTCAAAGCAAACCATCTGCCCCCGTACCGGCTCGATGCGCGGATTCGGTGAGGCTGCGTCCGCGACCTTGATAAAGGAACTCCACGCGCCCCCGGAAACTACTATTGTTCCCGCACTAACGAAGCCGCGCGAAGTCTCAGCACCTTCGATTCTTCCACGGGTGATTCGGATTGATTCAACTGTGGTGCCTGTCATGAGGCGCACACCAAGCTTTTCGCTGGCAGCAATTAGCCCGCTCAGCAAGCGGCGGTTCTCGACCTGAATATCGTGGGGGAATTTCAAAGCGCCGCAAACGCTTTCAGAAATGCACGGCTCCAGAGTTCGAGCGTCGGTTGGTTTGAGCTTTTGGACAGTCAGCCCAGCGCGGACTTGCCAGTCATGGCGGTGCTCAATCTCTCTCTGATCGTGCTCAGTGAAAGCCAGGTAAAGCGTTCCGGTCCGATCGAGTTCGCTGTCAATTCCAGTTTCTTCGCTCAACGCTGCGGCAAAAGTAGGGTACATATCTCGGCTCTGACAGCAAAGAGTGAAAAAGGTGTCCTCATGGTCGGCCTCGGCTTGGGGCGCCAGCATTCCTGCAGCGGCGGAAGAAGCTTCTGCTCCGAGTCTTGCGCGCTCGACTAACAAGACCTTACTGACGCCTCGCAGCGCCAGGGCGCGCGCGATGGTTAGTCCGATTACGCCGCCACCAATGACGACTACGTCTGCGGTCTCTGGTAATTGATCCATCTATTCAATTGTCCGTGGTCAGTTGTCAGTTATCAGTTGGGGCTTTATGCTGTTGGTTATTGACAAACGGAGCGGAGAGACGAGTTCGGGCAAACGACCACGGACAACTAACTACTGACAAGCCTATGAAACATACTATCACACTGATTCCAGGCGATGGGATTGGGCCTGAGGTAGCGTCAACTGTGGTCCGTATCATCGAGGCAGCGGGCGTAGACGTCGCCTGGGAAACTCACTATGCGGGCGCCCAGGCACTGGAAAAGTTTGGCAATACATTACCGCCAGAGTTGCTGGAGTCCATCAAGCGTAACAAGGTCGCGCTCAAGGGTCCGGTCACCACGCCCATTGGCAAAGGCTTTACGTCGGTCAATGTAGGCCTGCGTAAGGCGCTCGATCTTTATGCCAACCTGCGCCCCATTCGTGCGCTTCCAAACGTTCCCTGTCGCTATCCCGAGCTTAACCTCGTGATTGTTCGAGAGAATACGGAAAGCCTGTATGCGGGCCTGGAGCACGTCGTGGTTCCCGGAGTGGTCGAGAGCCTGAAGATCA
>JBPCMM010000180.1:0-2974 GCA_051002255.1 Pyrinomonadaceae bacterium | reverse complement strand
CTAGGGGCAGTGCGCATTTCGCCGCAGCCCTGGCGTGGTCCCTCGCAACTCTCACTTGCTAACCCCGGAGCAGCGCCTTTATAATTCGCCCCATTAAGGCGCATTGGTGTAGTTGGTTAACACGCTGCCCTCTCAAGGCAGAGATCACGGGTTCGAGTCCCGTATGCGCTACCACAAATTTTCCACTAAGCTCCAGCCGGTGGTTGGTTGAAATTGGCAGCACCAACCGCCAACCTGGCATCGCCCTCTACAACTCATATAGAATCCCCAGCGAATTTTAGTTTCGTCGTTCGATACAAACTCATCACCCATGAACTCACCCCTTTCGCCAGGAACAAGACTCGGTCACTACGAGATCCGCTCCAAGGTGGGGGCCGGTGGAATGGGGGAAGTGTACCTGGCGCAGGATACGAAACTCGATCGCAGAGTCGCATTAAAGGTTTTACCTGCGGATGTCGCTACAAACTTGGACCGCATGCGGCGCTTCGTTCAGGAAGCGAAGGCCGCCGCGGCGCTCAATCATCCGAACATCGCGCACATCTATGAGATTGGCGAAGCCGACGGCACGAACTTCATCGCGATGGAGTTTGTCGACGGCTTCACCCTCCGCGAAGAAATCCATCGCAAGCACACCGGCCTCGGCAAACTTCTAAGACAGCTGCAGCAAGTCGCGCAGGCGCTTGCTAAAGCTCACGCCGCGGGGATCGTGCACCGCGATTTAAAGCCCGACAATATTATGATCACTAGCGACGGCTACGCGAAGGTGCTTGATTTTGGACTCGCGAAGCTAATCGAGACCGAGCGTGCGCTCGAATCCGACGGCGGCGCCTTGAGCGAACTTCACGTCCGATAGAACTTTTCGGGTCGATTGGTCGCGCGACGGTAAGAATCTCGCCTTG
Source organism: Pyrinomonadaceae bacterium (assembly GCA_051002255.1). Taxonomy (GTDB): domain Bacteria; phylum Acidobacteriota; class Blastocatellia; order Pyrinomonadales; family Pyrinomonadaceae; genus PSRF01. The sequence continues at coordinate 2,075 of JBPCMM010000180.1, read as the reverse complement.
GCGCGGGGCACCATTGCCGATGACATTGTCCTTATCAGCAATTTCAAATAATGCCTCTCTATTTTCATTGATCATCGCGAAGGAATCTATGAAAACGTCTCTCTCTATCGACTTGGTGCGAGATGCCGCTGCTCGTTTGCGGAAGGCAAACAATGATTTCGCCCAAAAATATCCTGGCGAGATCGGCCGGCGGCAACCCGTGCACACCGTCTATGGCGGCGCTCATCTTTTCAAGGCAGATTCTGCTCTACGCCTGGGAGCATTGGCCCGCCGCTCACTGGACCAGTTTGCCCCGGACTTTCTGGTATTCGCAAAAGCGATTGGCCTGCCTGGGACTGTGGACTTGCCTGATTCGGTCGAGGACGCCCAGGATTTGAATCAGCGACTGGAAGACAGCCCCGACGATGTGCGTCGGGAAAACAAACCAGCGTGGCTGGCCCATACCATCTATCGCCGCGTGAACGAGAAGCTCCGGCGCGAGCCGGTCGAAGATTTTCGGATTGATTTCGAGGATGGTTACGGAAATCGCCCTGACGCAGAGGAAGACGGGCACGCTGTTGCCGCCGCGACTGAGATGTCAGAGGGGACGAGAAATAAGACGCTGCCGCCGTTCATAGGAATTCGTATCAAGCCGTTCACGGAGGAGCTTCGTGAACGAAGTTTTCGGACGTTGGACATCTTCGTCTCCACCCTGTTGGACAAGACTGGTGGTCAGCTCCCGGAGAATTTTGTCGTAACCTTGCCGAAGATTACGATTCCTGGACAGGTTTCCGCTCTGGTCGATTTCTTTGAGTTACTGGAAAAGGAAACTCAATTAGATCCCGGCTCACTTAAGATGGAGATGATGATCGAAACCACACAGTCGATCATAAACGACCGTGGGGAGATCAATCTTCCGTTGTTGCTGGCCGCTGCCAGAGGACGTTGCATGGCGGCGCACTTCGGTACTTATGATTACACCGCGAGTTGCAACATAACGGCCGCTTATCAACACATGATGCATCCGGCCTGTGACTTTGCTAAACACATGATGCAAGTCTCTTTCGCCGGAACTGGCGTCTGGCTATCTGATGGGGCCACGAACATCATGCCGGTGGCGCCGCACCGGTTCGTGGAGGGTGGGCCACCTTTGAATCCGGAGCAGATCGAAGAAAATCGTGCGGTATTACATCGCGCCTGGAAGCTGCATTACAACCACATTCAGCACTCGCTGGAGAACGCCTTTTATCAAGGGTGGGACCTGCATCCCGCGCAGCTGCCTACGCGGTACGCCGCCGTCTACGCATTCTTCCTCGAAAGCCTGGACGCGGCCTCGGAGCGCCTGAAGAATTTTGTGGAAAAGGCCGCGAAGGCAACACTAGTCGGCGATGTGTTTGATGATGCGGCTACGGGCCAGGGGCTGCTTAACTATTTCCTGCGGGCCATCAATTGCGGCGCATTAACCGAAGACGAGGCAGTCGAGTTATCCGGTCTGACCATAGCCGAGCTACGGTCGGGTTCGTTTGTAAAAATCTTGAACAATCGACAGAACTTGTAGTTTACCTAAAGGTCGAACTCTGAACTGCGGATTTGTGGTGGGAGGTTACATGAGAATCATTGTTAGTGTGCTGCTGCTGGTGACTACGCTGTTGGGAGCCATTTCGGGAATGCAAAGACGTCCTGGCAGTCGCACAAAGGCCGCTTTATCTGGTTAGCGGCGACCGGATAGATTCTCCAGGCACGATGTCACTGTTAATCCGAGGGAATATTGCTTGATTACGCCCGGCGGATGAACTTCGCAGCAATCCAGCCAAGGAGCACGAGGACCGAAAGAATCGCCCAACCGTAGCGGTCGCCATAGGAAATCCCGGGAAAGTGGTTGCTGATCATGAGGAAGACAACAGGCACGGCCATGAACGTGTTTTGCTTTGACCGCAACTTGGCCTGCGCAGATAAAGCATCGTCAGGCTTTCGTCCTTCCTTGATGGCTGCGATCATTTTCTTTTGAGCCGGCAGTATATGCATCCAGACGTTGGCGGCCATGATGGTGCCAAACATTGCGCCGACGTGGATGTAAGCGGCGCGGCCGCTGAAAA
>JBPCMM010000179.1:0-6947 GCA_051002255.1 Pyrinomonadaceae bacterium | reverse complement strand
CCTATTTCAGGGGGCTTTGATTAGACAAGAACTTAAGCAGCACCTCATTAAACGCTGCTGGGTTCTCCCGCGCAGAACCGTGCCCCGCCTTTGGGATGATCGCTTTTTCAGCTTTCGGCAGTAGGCGCGCAAGCTCCTCGTTAATGAACTTTGGAAGTTTGATCGTGTTTTCACCGGTGACGATCACAATCGGCATACGCAACTGCTTTACTCTTTCTTTCGAAAAGTATGGGGAAGGATCGGAATATACTGTGACTGCTTTGAAAAAGCGCGAGTTCTGCATGGCTGCGGCACGACTCTCAGGCGGAAGATTATCGAATCTGCGCGTTCCGGCGAATCCGTCAACAAGAATCCTCATAGCTCCCTGGTCATCTCCGGCCTTAAAGGCTGCAGCAGCTGGCTCCCAAATGGTAGTCATAAACTCCCGATAGACAACCGCACCGTTTGGAGAGTCTCTCACCCACTGATGAAGGGGAGGCTCGGCCAGAACCAGGCTGCGAAGCATCTCGGGATTCTTGATGGCCAGCACCAGCGCCGTTAATGCTCCCATGGATGTTCCTACGAGGTGTACACGTCCGAGCTTGAGCTTGCGGATAAATGCGGCGAGGTCAGCCGCTTCGACATACGCCGAATGATTCTTTGCCCTGAGGGGGTTGTCATTTGGATAGTTGTAGCGGCGGCTGTAAGAGATGACTCGATATCGTGGGGACAATACCTTCATCTGAGGCTCCCAAGAGCGGTAATCACCCTGACCTCCGTGGAGCAAAATGAGCGGCTCGCCCTGCCCTTGCTCGATGTAATGCAGCTCCACGCCACGAACAAGGATCTTTGTCGGCTGAGCACTTTGACCAATAGCCTGCCCACAGAGGAACAAAACGAACAAGTGAAATAGAACAACTCTAATCATCGCCTCATCCCTTCTTAACGAAATCAAACTACCGCTCAAAGCCACGTGCAGTCGGGCGACGTCTCCGCGTCAGCGCGAAAGGAGATCCCCGCACCCTGATTCAATTGCCGTGCGTAACGTTTCAACGGCAAGAGCCGCTGCATGGTGCTTGCGCGAAGGAAGTCCGCCCAGCGCATTCAAAAGATCGGCCCGAGTGAGCTGCATAGCCTCGTCTACAGACTTTCCTTGAATCATCTCGGTTAGCACTGAACCACAGGCAAGCGTTGGCGGGCAGCCATAGGCCAGGAAACGTGCCGCTTCTATCCGGCCATCACGCACAATCAGGGAAAGTCGCAGACGATCGCCGCAGACGGGATTAGTCTCTTCGGCGAGAGCATTGGCCTCCGCGAGTTCGCCTGCGTTACGCGGCTTGGTTAGATGGTCCTTGAAGGCCGCAGAGTAGGGCACGTTAAGTTCCGAGTTTCAAGTTTCGAGTTCCGAGTTTTGAGTTTCCGAGTTTCGATCGATTTCGACTCTCGTTAAGGTTTCTAAGAAAGAGTGGGCCACTCTAGTTCAAACAGTGGCCGCTTTAACCAGAGCATCGTTGTTAACGCGGAACGCGGAACTCGGAACTTTGACCCGATTAACTCGAAACTCGGAACTCGGAAGCCGGGACTCGGACCTTATTCAGGGGCGATAGCCTGCGCAGCTTTTGGGCAACGCGCGACAAAACGTCGACTACGTAATCTACCTCGGCAGCAGTATTGTCTTTGCCAAAACTGAACCGAATTGCCCCACGCGCTAATTCATCGTTGCGACCAAGCGCGCGAATCACGGGCGAGGGCTCAAGTGTGCCCGAGGAGCACGCGGATCCCGTCGAGACAGCGATTCCTTCGAGGTCCAGGCTGATCAGAAGGCTTTGGCCTTCAATAAAGCGAAAAGAAATATTTGAAATGTGCGACAGCCTGCGCTCGCGGTGTCCGTTGAAAACGACGTCGGACACGCGTTCGATTACTGCCGCCTCAAACTTCTGGCGAAGCTCTTTGGCGCTGTCATTGCGCTGCCCTAACTCTTCTCGCGCGATTCGGGCAGCGGCTCCAAACGCAACGATTCCAGGTACCGCCTCTGTGCCGGCTCTTCTTTCACGCTCTTGATGTCCTCCTACATTCTGACTCAAGACCCTCACTCCACGCCTGATGTAGAGCGCGCCCGCGCCCTTGGGCGCGTAAAGTTTGTGAGCTGAAAGCGAAAGGAAATCACACCCGAGTCGCTCAACTTCTATCGGTATTCGACCGGCTGCCTGGACAGCGTCGGTATGGAGCCAGAGATGCTTGCGTCCCTGTTCGCGTTCATGGCGTAGGAGTGTTCCGATTTCCTGGATGGGCTGAATGGTCCCAATCTCATTATTCGCAAGCATCACCGAGATCAGGACCGTGTCTGCTCTCAGCGCCGAGCGAACATCTTCCACTCTTACAATGCCGTCCTCATAAGCGGGAAGGCGGGTGATCTCCCAGCCCCGCTTCTCTAAAGCCTCGCAGATGCCGCGAACGGAAGAGTGCTCAATAGCGGAAGTAATGATATGGCGTCCCTGTGGTTCGACTGCTTCACACAGGCCTCGGATTGCCAGGTTGTTGGCCTCCGTGCCGCCCGAGAGAAAAACAATCTCGTTGGACCTCGCTCCCATCATTCCAGCGACCTCGCGCCGGGCGCGATCAACAGCACCCCGTGCTTCCTGGCCAAAGAAATGCACACTGGAAGCGTTACCAAACCGGTCAGTCAGGTAGGGCATCATAGCCTCGACGACCCGAGGGTCAGCCGGGGTGGTGGCGCTATGGTCTAGATAGACTCGGCGGGTAGCAGACATTCAATTTCGGTTGCCAACCAGTAACCTATAAACAAGCATCTGAGGGCTAGCTCTCTGACTAAGGAACAATGCTGTAAGGAGTCTATGGCTCCAGCCATACTCGGTCAAGCGCGCCGAAAAGCCACTCAAAGTTGTTACAGGCTTGCCGCGGTGTTAGCATCATGCTCGCATGAAGGTTGGCTCTCTCCCCGAGACTTTACGGGCATCATGGCCGCATACTCTCTGGAAGGAAAAACTAATGAAACATTTGAGAATTCCCCTGGTGACTTTGCTTAGCTTAGCCCTGACTTCCTGGTTCAGCGTGGTCTCGAACGGTGCGGCGCATGCAACAGCGCAGACTCAATCGACTGCTCTCGAGCGCGGTTATCGCACCGGTTATTCAGATGGCTATAACGCAGGTTACCTGGACGTAGCGGATCGCGCCTCCCGTGCCTATCAGAGCAAAGACGAATACCAGCGCGCCGACCGTTCCTACAACGAAGCATGGGGCACGTTAGAAACCTATCGGGACGGATATCAGCAGGGCTTTGAGGCCGGTTACGCAGCTGGGTACGATCGCCAGCCTTTCAATTCTTCTATCCCTTCAGGACTGACACGGCGCGGTACGCAGGACCCCCCTCAAATAAGCATGCAGAGCACCACGCGGCCTGATGATAACCCTGCGGACACGTCCTCAAGTTCGAGTTCGCGTTCCACGATAAACGGGCCGGTTTTGATTCCCAGCGGAGCCTTATTGAAGATCGAGATGGATACCGGTCTCTCCACTGACAGCAGCCAGCGTGGCGATCGCTTTCAAGCGCGGGTAATGGAACCTGGTGAGTATGAGGGAGCAATCATCGATGGTCGTGTCACGCGAGTGAAGCGAGCTGGAAAAGTTAAGGGCGTTGCTGAGCTGCAACTCGCTTTTGATCAGATACGACTGCCTGACAATCGTGGTACCAGTTTCAGCGCGGAAGTTGTCGAAGTCGTCGACATGGGAAACAGGGACGTGGGTGGCGTGGATCCAGAGGGGGGCGTGAGAGGCAGGGATTCCACCAAGGATGATGTCTCCAAGGTCGGAGCCGCGACTGGAATCGGCGCGATAATTGGCGCGATTGTTGGTGGCGGAAAAGGGGCAGCGATAGGTGCGGCCGTGGGCGGCGCCGCTGGGACTGGCAGGGTTCTGACCAAACGGGGCCAAGATATTCGTCTCGACCGTGGACAACAACTCAGAATTCGAACTTCGGCTGAGACGCGGATCCAATGAAGAGACGGGGAGAACGGGAGAAAGGGAGAAGGGGAGACACGGTGACACGGTGATGCGGCGACGCGGGGACAAGAAATCAGATCTCCGCGTCTCCGTGTCTCCCCCTCTCCCCGTCCCCCAATCTCCCTGTCCCCTTATCACCCTCCTTACCGACTTCGGTACTTCCGATTACTTCGTCAGCGTGATGAAGGGTGTGATTCTCTCAATCAATCCTGATGCGCGCCTGGTCGATATCACTCACGAAATACTCCCGCAAGACATCGAAGCCGCAGCATTTACTGTGCTTGTCGCCCATTCCTCATTTCCTTCCGGAACCATTCACGTGTCAGTCGTGGATCCGGGCGTGGGTTCAGTCCGTCGAGCAATTCTTGTGGAAACTGGTGGACAGTTTTTTGTTGGACCGGATAATGGGATCTTCAGCTACGTCTTCGAATGTGGACCCCAGGCCAGGATTTTCGAAGTTACAAATAGGAAGTATTTCAGCTTGCCGGTGAGTTCGACTTTTCACGGCCGAGACGTCTTTGCCCCCGTGGCTGGCGCGCTTTCCACAGGTATTGATCCTTCAGATTTCGGAAAGCAGATTACAAATCCTGTGCTGTTGAAGCCGCTTGCGCCCGAGAAGTCGAAGAACAGTACAGTAAAAGCGCGGATTATCCACATCGACCGCTTCGGTAACTGCATTACAAATCTCACGCCTCGTGAGCTGACTGAGAAAATGATTGCTGATGGAGCTTACCTGGTTGCCAATGGCGCTAAAGTAAAGTCCTTTCGGACCTTTTTCTCGGAGCAGGGTGAACGAGGCACGGAAGTATTCGGTATCTGGGGTAGCGCAGGTTTTCTTGAGCTTGCCGCGAAGGATAAATCCGCCTCCAAGATCTTGAAAGCGAAGCGAGGTCAGCCGGTAGTTCTTCGGATGCCTAACGACTGAGAAGACACGATCCACGAAATCACACGAATAGACTTCGTATCGTCGTGTGATTTGGTGGATCGTTTTTAGGTCGGTCGAATTGCTGAAACAGGTGCGTCGCTTGTCACTGGTCCGTCTGTTTGTTATCTTCGCTCCACCTTTAAAGAACCTTATGTCCGAAAAAGCAAACGCACCCACCGCTACTTCTGCCGCTGGACTTAGGGGGGTTGCGGCTGCGACCTCCTCAGTCTCCGATGTCATTGGCGATAAAGGCCAGCTGATCTATCAGGGATACGATATCCATGATTTGGCAGCGCATTCAACCTTTGAAGAAGTCATATTTCTTCTATGGAACAAGCGTCTTCCCAAACGCGGGGAGCTCGGTGATTTGAAGCGTTCCCTCGCCGCGTCATACGCAATTCCCCGCGAGATCATCGATCTGATGAAGCGTTTCCCGCGCGAGGCTGATCCGATCGACGTGCTGAGAACAAATACTTCCGCGCTCGAGTTTTACGATTCGAATGCGCGAGACATTTCGCCTGAGTCAGCCGTCAAGACCGCAATCAGACTGACCGCTCAGTTTCCAACTCTTGTCGCTGCCGCCGAACGGATTCGTAAAGGCCTGGAGCCAGTTACTCCTGATCCAGATCTCAACATCGCAGCTAACTTTCTGTGTATGCTCAAAGGCCAGAAGCCTTCCGAACATGACGCCCACTTGTTCGATATTTCGCTCATTCTTCACGCCGATCACGAACTAAATGCTTCGACCTTCACCGCGCGCGTGGTTGCCGGCACTTTGGCGGATATGTACGCGGCGGTTACGGCGGCAATCGGGGCCCTGTCAGGCCCTTTGCACGGCGGAGCCAACACGAACGTCATGAAGATGCTGTTGGAAATAGGCGAAGTGGATAACGTTGAGAGCTACATCAAGAAGGCGCTGGCTGAGAAGAAAAAGATCATGGGTTTCGGTCATGCAGTCTATCGTACCGAAGACCCACGCGCCACCCATTTGCGGAAGTTTTCGAAGGAGATGGGGGAGCGCTCAGGTGATTTGAAGTGGTATGACATGTCTCGCAAGGTAGAAGAAGTGATAATGCGCGAGAAGGGACTCTATCCCAACGTCGACTTCTTCTCGGCCTCGACTTACTACATGATGGGAATTCCACTCGACTTGTACACGCCAATATTTGCCGTCAGCCGCATTTCGGGCTGGACCGGCCACATCCTCGAACAATACGCCGACAACAAACTCATCCGCCCGCGCGCGGAATACATCGGCCAGCGGGATGCCGTTTACGTGCCAATTGATCAGCGGTAAGAGTAGCAGTTCAGCTCCGACTGACGACTGCAATTCTCCTGGACCGTGTTCTAGTTCAGTTTTTCTAAACTACACGAACCAACACCAAATCTTGTTAGTGTGATTTCGGGGGATTTCGTGGATCGTGTTTAAGTCTCCCTGTTTTGGATTCTCTTGCGAGGTTAGCCTCTTCATCTCGTCTGTCGCTGACACCAGTCGTGTGCGCCAGATAAAAACGGTAGAAATCACCAGCGTAGTAGTGCAGGCGAGTCCGCCTTCGATTCCGTAACTGCCTCCCGTCAACCACGCTGGGCCAAAGTCGGTACCCTGGAGAAGTGGGTGCGGCGCGATTCGGGTAATGCCGCTAACCGGCAGACCAAAAAGCGATCCCAGTGCCCAGTTCCAAGCCCAGTGAACGCCGAGAGGAAACCACAAACTCCTGGTGCGGAGATAAGCTGTCGCAAGCCAGACCCCAGCGAGTGCAGTGTTTACAAAGGTGAAGCCCAGGGCGGTGTTTGGATTTTGCAGATGAACTGCTGCAAAAGGTACAGAGGTAAGCAAGACTCCCAACATCGCGAGCCGGGCCCGTGTCAAAGTCTGCAGTGGGTAACCTCTGAACAGCGCTTCTTCAGCCAACGCGGCGACGAGGAAAAGCACTCCTGAAAGCGCAAGAGTCTTCGCAACCTGCGCGAAAATGCCGGCAGTGGAGAAGGTGAAACGCAGCCCGCCGCCGGCCGTGGCAATGGC
>JBPCMM010000178.1:0-3765 GCA_051002255.1 Pyrinomonadaceae bacterium | reverse complement strand
CTTCGGATTGTTCTTCCCCAGTACCTTCGTGATCGCTGCCGTCAACGTCGTCTTCCCGTGATCCACGTGCCCGATTGTCCCGATGTTCACGTGCGGCTTTGAACGGTCAAATTTTTCCTTGGACATTTTTGTATCGCTCCTTTATCTAAGCGAACCAACCACGGGCAACACCCGCCTGGTAAAAACCTACGGCCTTTATTTGCTTGCCACTCCCTGAACCTTTGCGATTACCTCTTCAGCAACGCTCTTGGGGGCTTGTTCGTAGCGCTCAAAGTGCATAGTGGATGTCGCGCGTCCCTGAGTGGCTGAACGCAGATCAGTCGTATAACCAAACATTTCTGAAAGGGGCACGAATGAAGTGATCACCTGCGCACCACCCGGTCGCGGTTCCGTTTTTTCTATCTGCCCCCGCCTACGCCTCAGGTCGCCATTAACCGCCCCCATGTACTCATCCGGCGTTACAACCTCAATTCGCATGATCGGCTCGAGCAACACCGGTTTCGCCTTTCGCAAGGCATCCTGAAACGCCAGCGAGCCAGCAATGTGGAAGGAGCGCTCATCTGAGTCAACCTCGTGGTAGTTGCCAAAAACCAGGGTGACCCTGATATCAACTAACTCGTAACCTGCCAAAAAGCCGCGCTCCATGGCATCTCGAACCCCTTGTTCCACCGGCTTAATGTATTCTTTCGGGATCGCGCCCCCGCTAATCTTGTTAACGAAAACATATCCCTCGCCCGGAGCAGGCTCGATCTCAATCTCCACGTGGCCAAACTGACCACGACCGCCGGTCTGCTTCTTGTAGATCTCTTTGCCGGGGGCTGGTTGAGTAATTGTCTCGCGGTAGGCGACTTGTGGCTTGCCCACATTTGCTTCCACTCCAAACTCGCGCTTCATACGATCGACAATGATTTCCAAATGAAGTTCGCCCATACCGGCGATGATCGTCTGGCCAGTTTCCGTATCGGTTGAAACATTGAAAGAAGGATCTTCCTGGGCCAGCCGATTCAAGGCCACCCCAAGCTTGTCCTGGTCCTGACGCGTCTTGGGCTCAACGGCCACACGGATCACCGGGGCTGGAAACTCCATCCTCTCCAGAATAATCGGCTTATTCTCATCACAAACCGTGTCGCCTGTGGTTACCTGCTTCATGCCGCCAATGGCAATGATCTCGCCTGCGCTCGCATCTTCGATGTCTTCGCGCTTATTCGCGTGCATTCGCATCAGACGGCCGACGCGTTCTCTAGTCTCTTTGATTGGATTGTAGGCGTAAGACCCCGCCTTGGTCGTGCCGCTGTAAATACGAACAAAAGACAACTGGCCAAGATGTTTGTCGGCCATGATCTTGAAAACAAGCCCTGAAAACGGCGCGCTGGCATCGGGCGGACGAGCTTCAATCTCCCCAGTCTTGGGATTCACTCCCTCAACCGGTGGAATATCGAGCGGCGACGGCAGATAATCCACCACCGCATCCAGCAAAGTTTGCACGCCCTTATTCTTGAACGCTGAGCCCGTTACCACGGGAACCAGCTTCAACTCGAGCGTTCCCTTACGCAACGCCTTCCGAATCTCTTCCTCAGAGATGTGCTCGCCCTCTATATATTTGTGCATCAGACCGTCATCAACGGACGAAACCGCCTCAACCAGCTTTTCCCGCGCAGCCGCAGCAGCTTCTTTGAGGTCCTCAGGAATCTCGGCGGTCTCATACTCCGCACCCTTACTCTCGTCACTCCAAATCAATCCCTTCATCGAAATTAAGTCGACGACGCCTTTGAGCTGATCCTCAAGACCGATAGGAATTTGGATTGCGACGGGGTTTGCACCAAGGCGAGTGATAATCGATTCAAATGATTGATCAAACGATGCGCCGGCCCGATCAAGCTTATTGATAAAGCAAATTCGGGGCACGCCATACTTATCAGCTTGCCGCCAAACAGTTTCCGACTGCGGCTCTACGCCGGCAACGCCATCAAATACAGCCACCGCGCCATCAAGGACTCGCAACGAACGTTCAACTTCCATGGTGAAGTCGACGTGACCGGGGGTGTCGATGATGTTGACGCGATGATCGACACCGTTTCGCTCCCAATAACAGGTCGTCGCGGCGCTGGTAATCGTAATACCGCGCTCCTGCTCCTGCTCCATCCAGTCCATCGTCGCAGTACCTTCGTGCACTTCGCCAATCTTGTGCGTAATGCCGGTGTAATACAGGATGCGTTCGGTGGTGGTGGTTTTGCCGGCATCAATGTGCGCCATGATGCCGATATTCCTTGTCAGGTTTAGATCTTGCTTAGCCATAAGAACCGTAAATCGTAAATACTGAATGGTGAATAGTAAGAAAGTTTTCGCCGACTATTTAAACCATTTACCATTTACTATTCACCCACTTTTAGAACTTGTAATGAGCAAACGCCTTGTTGGCGTCCGCCATGCGATGCGTATCTTCTTTCTTCTTTACAGCGTTGCCGCGGTTGTTGGCCGCATCGAGAATCTCTGCCGCCAGTCGGTCTGTCATGGTCTTTTCGCCCCGTCCGCGGGCGTAAGAGACAATCCAACGAATCGCCAGTGCCCCGCGACGCTCCTGGTGGACTTCAATAGGCACCTGATAAGTGGAACCGCCAACCCTGCGCGACTTGACCTCGACAGTCGGTTTCACATTATCAATCGCACGCTTGAACACTTTGAGAGGCTCTTCGCCGGTCTTATCACCCACCTGGCGCATGGCATCATAAAAAATGCCTTCGGCCACTGACTTCTTCCCACCCCACATGACACCGCTAATAAACTTCGTCACAAGCGGACTGTTGTAGATCGGATCCGGAAGTACTTCTCGTCTCTCAGCAACTCTTCTTCTTGGCATATCGATTAGGTCTCAGGGTCAGTCAAAACTTCAGTTGTCGTTTTATTCAATCCGGCAGCTGGCTCCCGGCCATCCAGCTATTTTGCTCCGGCCCCAGCTTTTGGTCGCTTGGCACCGTATTTCGAACGACCCTGCTTGCGATCTGATACTCCAACGGAATCAAGCGTCCCACGAATCACGTGATAGCGAACGCCCGGCAAGTCTTTCACGCGCCCGCCCCGTATCAAGACAATGGAGTGCTCCTGCAGATTGTGTCCTACGCCCGGAATGTAGGTGGTCACCTCGATCCCATTTGTCAGGCGGACACGTGCGACTTTGCGCAGAGCTGAGTTGGGTTTCTTCGGAGTCTGCGTATACACACGCGTGCAAACGCCGCGCTTCTGGGGCGAACTCTGTAGCGCAGGGCTGGCCGTTTTATACTTCACCCGCTGACGGCCTTTGCGAACAAGTTGATTTATCGTGGGCACGCTGTTTCCTCTTTGGACTGACGCACCCTATTAGAGGGCGCAAAAGGGCGCTGCCTGCCTCTTTCCGGAACCTGCGGGCCTCCAAATTGGTGATCCGCTTCGTCCGGCAGTCAGCGCAGGCGACTGCCCTGTTAACAAGATTTGACGTAGGGATGTTCTGAGTTCGCTGTCAGGCGGGTGTGGATTGTGGCTTCCCTTAAGCCGAAACTTTTCTGTGGCGTCGCATTCAGGATGAAAGGGGGTTTGACCCTTCAAGCGCGCAGGCGCTGGAACAACTGGCCGTGGGCCAGTCGCGACGCATGCAATTTACGCCACAATACTTGTCAATCGACTGTTTCTAGTAACCAGTCGGGCAACGCCTCCACACCGACAGAACCAACCGGACGTTGCACTCTTCAGTATCAGACTGTCAGTCCGAAACGGGAAACTATAAGGGTCAAG
>JBPCMM010000177.1:0-9920 GCA_051002255.1 Pyrinomonadaceae bacterium | reverse complement strand
GCGTGAGCGCATAGTATCCGCTATCGTCCGTCTTGGTTTTACGTTCTTCGCGCGTGTTCGTGTTAACAAGTGTAATCTCGGCATTGGGAATGGCTGCACCTGCTGCATCAGTTATTTGTCCGGAGATCCTCGCAGTGGTATCTTGGGCTCGTGCACTCACAACACAAGCGAACAGCATTATTGCCACGAGCAAAAGGTGCGATGCACGCCGTCTTAATTGGTTCATTACTTGTCTCCTCAGGAATGTTACTCTCGTTTTTTAGGGATGAAACAGCCGATGATCAAACAGTGGCACCGTGCGTCAATCTGTCCAGCTATCTTGAAACAAACTCCAACTGCAATTTATTTGATGGAAAGGTAACACGAATGGCCGCTGACAACTCTGATCCATACACCTCTTCGGTTTAGTTAACAAGGCCCGTCGTCCTTTCAGTTGATCTCCCAAAAAGGGTTGGTACCTCGTCCACCTAACGGCCCGGACTCGTAGAATTAATTTCCAGACTGGCAACATTCATTGTTGAGTAGCCTGGCCCGCGCAACGCCGCACCCGGTCTAGCGCCAGCCATCCGCTCATCCGCAACGACCAACTCGCCATTGACAATGACGTAACTAATGCCAACCGGAAACTGATGCGGCTTTTCAAAAGTGGCCCGGTCGCCGACCATCTTTTCGTCGAAGATTACGAGGTCGGCCGCAAAGCCCTCCCGCACCATGCCGCGATCGCGAAAACCGAAGGTCTGCGCCGGCAGCGAAGTCATCTTGCGAATAGCATCTTCCAGCGATAACAGATGCAGCTCACGGACATAGCGTCCCAACACTCTCGCGTTGTTGCCATAGCCACGCGGATGGGGAACGCTCTCATCAACTTCGCGCACGCCGCTGTCAGAAGCAATCATCGTAAATGGTTCACGCATGATGCGCTGAACATCGTCTTCGTTCATGCCGTGATAGACCATGCCCGCCCCGCCGGCTTGATACATTGTCAGAATCTGTTCGATTTGATTCTGTACATCTTTCTTGCCGCGCACCTGTTTCGTAATCTCGGCAATCGATTTGCCATTAAAAGAAGGATCCGGCTGGTAACTCGCGACCATGGCGTATGAATAGTCTTTGAAGCCGCTGCGCTTTAGCCCCTCTTTCATCTCCTTCACTACGCGTTCCCGCGTGGCCTTATCAGCCAGCCGCTTCTTACCTTCCTCGAACCCTCCGGCCCGCAACCAGGTCGGCATACGCGAGTCGAGCGAGGTGGAGCTTGCGGTGTAGGCATACTGGTCAACGGTAACCATCAACCCCCGCGCCCGTGCGTCTCGAACCAGGCCGATAGTCATCGGTGTTTGACCCCACATCTTCTTACTGCTGATCTTGAAGTGTGAAATCTCAACTGGCAGTCCAGCTTGTTCGCCAATCTCGATACTCTCGCGAATGGCATCCGCTACCTTCTCCCCTTCGTTGCGCATGTGGGTGGCGTAGAGACCACCATAGCGCGCCACGATACGCGCGAGATTGGTGATTTCATCCGTCCTGGCGTAAGTGCCGGGAACGTAAATGAGTCCAGTTGAGAGGCCCACCGCGCCGTGTTTCATCCCCTGCTCAACGAGCGCTTCCATCTTTTTCGTCTCGTCGGGCGTAGGCGCGCGATCATCCGAACCCATCGCCTCTCTGCGAACAGATCCATGAGCGATGAGCGTGGCCAGGTTTACCGCCAGCGGCTTCTCTTTGATACGACCGAGGAACTGGCCGACGTCTGTGGCCGAGCTGCCGCAGTTTCCGGTGACCAGCGTGGTCACACCCATGCGCACGAAGTTTTCGGCTGCGGGAAGATTGTAAATTGATTCGACGTGCGTGTGGACGTCGATAAAGCCCGGGGCGACGATCTGCCCTTTGGCGTCGATGCTCTTACTCGCCTGTGACGGATCTATTCTGCCGATGCGCGCAATACGGCCGTTCTTGATGCCGACGGCTGCGCGAAACCAGGGGGTGCCCGAGCCGTCGACTATCCTGCCATTCCTAATTACCAGGTCGAAAACCGCTGCGTGGGATTCACTCGATGCGATTGGACGAGCGGCGGTTATGAGGGCCCATGCTAAGAGAAAGATGAAGAATTGAGAGATCAGGCGCACAGAAATAATCGTCCATGTGTGATGGATGGGGAAGGAGCCCATCTTCGGCCGCTCCTCCCTTACATCTGACCCGTTGAGCTAGAAGTTAAACTTAAAGGCAAACTCAATCACGCGCGCGGAAGAGTCAGATGTTAAATCGCGCGAGAAAGTTGAACCACTGAGGACCGATAATCCTGAAGAGGGGAAGCCCATATATGTCGTGTTCGTAAGATTGAACATCTGTGCTCGGAACTCAATGTTTTTCCGCTCAGTAATCGCGATCCTCTTGATGATGGAGGCATCCATGTTGAATTGGGCTGGGAACCGAAACTGATTGCGACTGGTGTTGCCCAATTCCCCTGGTCCGGGCTGGGAGAACTGCGCGCGTTCTTCGGGAGTAAACAAGAACGGTACTCCCAGCGTGGAATCGTCCTGGTAACTCGGGTTAAAATTGGAGCCGGAGAAATTGGCGCGGGAGCTATTCCGGTTGCTGACCGTGTTGGTGCCTGAAAGGACAGTGAATGGAACACCGCTCTGCCAGACGAGAGCCGTCGTCACTGTCCACCCCCCAATCAGGCGCGAAATAAAACCATTAGCACCTTTGGCGAATTGCTTACCAGGGCCAAATGGGAGCTCATAGATGGCTGAAGTTTGGAAGAGGTGGGTGCGATCGAAATCAGACGGTCCGTAGTTAAGCCGACGGTTGCTGGCATCAAACGGTGTACTGGCCGCAGACACAGCCGTACCACCGCTGATGCGCGTGAAAGTGGGGTCATATGATTTGTCATCCATCGACCTAGAGAAGGTATAGGCCACACTAAATTGAAGCCCTTCTTCAAAGCGACGCGAGAGCTGAAAAACGCCCCCGTGGTAATTCGAGAAAGAATTACTGTCAATGACTTGCACCCCGCCCGCATTGAACTGAGGGTAGGGGATAAAGAAGAACTTACCCAGACCAGCGGCATCCGGTAAGTTCTTAGTCACTCCGCCCTGGACGACGGTTACGCCAGTCAATGTGGCAGCGAGAGATGCGACGTTATTGTTTGCCAGCGTCGAAGCGAAAAACCGGCGCAGGAAGGCAGCGCCTGATTCGGTAGCGGTCCGATTTGGATGGAGCGATGTTAGCTGGTTGAGTAAGGTACTTTCGCCGCCCGCCTTTGCCGTTATGAACGCCTGGAGAAAGCCGTTGTTGAAGATCTCCGCCTGGTTCCGTTCATAGCCGCCGATCAGATTCTTGCCGGACCGGCCGATGTAAGTGGCTTCAGCGACCATCTTCCAACCGATCTCGCGCTGCACTCCAAGCGACCACATGTAGGTCGTCGGAGTCTTGAAATTAGGATCCAGGATCTCCTGCGATCCGAAACCTGGGTAAGGAACCGTCGCCAAGGCTTGTGGCGTAGCAGTGGACGGCGCGGCTAATGACGGAATGCCGTCGCGCAGACGATAGTCGGCTGTGGTTCCGACCCGGATGATATTAGCAAAGGTTGTACCCGGCGTATTCGGGAAGACCGCTGAGGATGGCAGGAAGGTCGAGATGCGATCAAAGGCAATGCGGAAGTTGCCGCGGACAGAGGTTCTTCCATCACTTAGAGGATCCCATGCCACACCGATAGCGGGACCGAAGTTGTTCCAATCGCTCTTATATAGATCGCCTTCCACGAAGGTCAGATCATCGGCGGGAGCTGAGCCAAGAGTAACCTGCTTGTCGGGAATCCGAATCGTGCTTCCGCCGCGCGTATAGGGCTTCGGCTTTGGCTCCCAACGCAGACCGAGGTTCAGCGTAAGGTTAGGCCGAATCTTCCAGTCGTCCTGAAAATAGAGATCCAGCTCCGGATACCAGGCGTCAAATATAAAAGCCGATCCTGGAGGGCCAAACTGGTTGCCCATGGCAACCAAGCCAACCTGGAATAAGTTAACCTTTCCGAGCAGATCGTTGATATGGCTTTGCAGTCTGGGGCGGTCGTTTGTGTTGATGCAGTTGGTTGTGACCGTTGCACTGCAAAGCGTCGGCAATTGGAAAGTGGTTGGATCAACAGCGCCACCCAAAAAGTAATTTGGATTCGCATCGATTCCAGCGATAGTACCACGCACATCGTAATGCTGCTGCAAGCGCCCGTTGATACCCATGCGCAGCGTGTGTGCTCCCCGTACAGTGCTGAGATTGTCTAGTATCTGGAAAGTGTTAATCGTGCGCTTGTTGCCGAAGGAGTTTGAGAGCGGGTCAGTAATCAATTGCGTGATGATCGGTGTCGTTCGATCATCCAGATTGCTTGGAATTGCAAAGTCAAAGATGAAGCGATTGCCACCTAGAATTAACTCGTTGACAGTCTTGTTTGTGAGCGTAGACCGCCAGCCAATGCTCAGGTTACGGGGCGAGCGGAAAGTCGCCACAATCGGCGGCAACCCAGGATATCGGGCTGCGCCGGCGTTGGTGGTGTCGCCTACAGTGTCCTGCTGACCCCAGCTATAGCGTCCAAAGAGGTTGTTGCGATCGCTGAAGGTGTGGTCAATCCTGGTGTTGAAATCCCGCTGCGGGTCGGTGCGGGTAGCCAACGATCTGAAACCAGCGGTGTTCAGTCCATCACCAACGTCAAAGCGGTTCGGAAGTGGCGTGAGTCCTATAATTGACTGTATTTGCGCATCCAGCCCTTGCGCTCGAGGATCTCGCGCTACCACATTATAAGTCTGGATATTTAAGCCCGGAATGGGGTTGCCCTGTGCATCAACCGAAGCCGAGCCTGAACCAAACGGAAAATTACGGCCGCCCGAGACAAAACGAAAGATGCCCTGACGCGCTGTTGCGGTATAAACCGTGCTGGTCTGCTCAAGAGTCTGCGTCTGCCGTTGCCATTGTGTGTTGAAGAAGAAAAAGGTCTTGTTTTTGATGATTGGACCACCAATAGAACCGCCCCACTGGTTGCGCAAAAGGAAGCGGCGGGGAATGTTTTGCCGGTTCAGCTCCCATTCGTTGGCATTGAAGACCCGGTTGCGATGGAACCAGAAGAGATTGCCGTGAAACTCGTTAGTGCCCGACTTGGTCACCAGAGCGATCTGCGCCCCGCTGTTGCGACCAAACTCTGCGGACGGGTTTGAAGTAACAACACGATATTCCTGCAGAGAATCAGGATTTGTCCGGATCGGAGAGAAAGTTGCGGAGCCGGCTGAGGTCTCGTTCGCATCGATGCCATCAAGAGTAATATTGAAGGCACGGTCACGGGAGCCGAAGACGTGCGTATTACCGGTTGAATTAGAGCCTGAATAGACACCTGGCTGACTGGCAATCAGCGCCAGGGGATTTCGCCCGGAGATCGGCAAATTTTGTAGCGTGCGTTCATTTATGACGGTGCCGATATTGCCTGACTGACTCGTCTGCACTCTCTCGTATGACCCTTGCACCTGAACTGTCTCAGAAATATCCCCTGGCTCAAGCGGCACATTTATGGTCGCCGTGTCGTTGGCGATCACGACATTTTGAGAGCTTGAATGTTTTTTAAAGTTGGCGGCTTCAACATTGATCGTATAGCGGCCCGGCGGTAGCGCTTCGAAAGTATATTTGCCTGCGTCCGAGGAAGTCGTGTTGTAGCTGACAGTAGTCTCCTCGTTAATTGCAACGACCGACGCCTGCGGAACCAATGCACCGGATGCGTCCTGCACAGTGCCTACTATCCGACCAGTCGCGCTTTGGCCTATAGCTATCGAACTCGCGCAGATCAGAGTAAGAATTGAAAGCCAAAAAGTGGCGGTCGTGCTTCTTCTCATGGAAGACTCCTTTAGCTAGCAAAGATGGAATTGTGGCTGCCGGACAAGGGCGGAACCGAAAGATCACGCTTGGTTTCTCTGGTGACAGACCTTTCGTTGGTCAGTCAATTAAAAACAAGCTGACGCTCACGCATGACGACGCCTGTCTTCCATGCATGAGCTATTCCTTTGATCAGAAACGGCGAAAAGAACTATTAACGCCCAGGTGGTTGCCGATGTCAGGCCGGAATTATAGGTGTGTTTTTGGAATAATGGTAGCTAAAGATTCTTATCATTTCGATAAATACTGCTGATACTAGGGATTCCGGGGGGATTTTCGCGCGACCTGATCCGCCCACTTATTACCTGAGTTTGCGGCCTCATCTTTTTTGCGGTAACTCCAGCGGAGCCCAGGCGAACCCAGTAAGCCGGGATCGCGAACGGATAGCTGCAGGCGACAACTGTCAAGTCAACCGCACGTCGCACTCAGCATACCAGACTCACCGGTGCTTTTCGGTTGACGTCAAAGTTTCGGTTTTCCTACCGGAAAATGGATCAGTCTTGCGAGTTTTGGATCGGTGGCCGTCCTATTAAATCGTTTGAGACCCGGCAGCAATAACGAAACCCGCCTGCTTGCCGCAATTTAGTGGAAGGGGCTTGACGCGAAACCGTCTGGTTATATACTTGCGTCGCTTCAAGAGTAGTAGCGGCAATCCGGGTCCGCCTGCTTAGATTGGGTGGCTGCGTTGATTCTTGAAGAGTCCAACCACGTCAGCCAGCTACTACCTTTGCGCGCCGTATTGTAAGACTCGACCTGGAACCGTAAGCTGCGAAAACAGGTTTGACGGTTTCACCCATCTCACATTAGGAGAACGTCCATGCCGAAATTTAAGCGCCTGATTCCTGTTTCGTTTGTGCTTCTAGCAATCATGATGCCCGTAGCGACCGCCCAGACCGGAACTTCTCGCATTACAGGTCGCGTCGCTGATGCAAAACAAGATTCCGTCGCCGGAGCCACTGTTGCCGTGACCAATGAAGCTACGGGAGTGTCCCACACGCAGACAACAACAGAAGCCGGTGTCTATTCATTCGATTCATTACCCGCCGGAACGTACACGGTGACTGTTGAGCAGGCCGGTTTTAAGAAGTTTCAGCAGACGGGGAATCAACTGGCAGTTAGTACCCCATTGACTGTAGACGCTGCGATGGAGGTAGGTCAGGTTACTGAGGTGGTCATAGTTCAGGGCGGGACGGAGCAGCTTCAGACAGCGAACGCGACCATCGGGAACGTGGTGGAGCAGAAGGCCATCGAAGCGCTGCCTTTGAATGGACGCAATCCGCTCACGCTTCTCCTGCTTGAGCCGGGAGTTGTGCAGCGATCCGCAGGAGGAGCCGGGTCGGGTGTACATGTCAACGGCGCTAGGGATCGCGCTTATAACGTCACGATCGACGGCATCGAAGCTAATGAGTCCTCAGTACCTAACCCGGTAAGCAATCTCTATCGCATCAATCCTGACAACGTCCAGGAATTCAAAGTCACCACAAACAACGCGACGGCGGAAGAGGGACGTAACAGCGGGGCATCGATTTCAATAGCGACGCGAAGCGGGACGAGCGAATTTCACGGAACCGCCTTCTTTTTCCTGCGCAATGAAGCACTCAACTCCAATGAATTTTTCTCGAATGCCCAGAGCACGCCGAAGCCAATGATTAGAATGGGCCAGTATGGGTTCGAGATGGGAGGACCGATAAAGAAAAACAAGACGTTCTTCTTTGGCAGCTATCAGGCTAACCGAATTGACTTCACGCAGCCGATCGATCAGACATTCGGCATACCAATTGTTTACACGGCTGAAGCGCGAAGCGGGGTTTTCCGCTATTTCGTGCCGGATCCAGCAAACCCGCTCGTGATAGGCACCACTACAATCACCCGCAACTCAAGCCTGTTGGTTAATCCGGCTACGGGCGCATTGAATGTTCCGCTTTGCGCGACTCCCACCTCACTTCGCTGCGTTCGGAGTTACGACACTCGCAGTGCCACTAATAACTCGCAGGGGAGGCCGCTGGATTCCGCAGTGGCATCAATCCTGACTCCGCTGCCGTTACCAAACAACTATACATCGGGAGATGGCCTCAACACGGCTGCCTTCTTATGGAATCCACCGACACAAGTCAGAGGTCCGGCATACGCTGCGCGCATCGATCATAATTTCAACGAGAACAACAGCATCTTTGGGCGCTATCTATTTTCCGACTACAACACCCTTAAAGGCGATCCTCTCAACGGTAGGCCGCAGGTCTATCCCAACGGGCCGCCGCTGGGCGAAGTGTTCCGCCGAACATCTAATCTGGCGCTTAGTTATCGCAGGGTAATCTCGTCCCGCGTTGTCAACGAATTCACGGCCGGATACGCGAGGTTCGGTTTCCTTTTCAGTCAGGGCGAGGCGAACCCCGCATGGCCGGACGTACCTCCCTTTAATTTCAACGACCTGAGTGAGCCTTACATCAACACGCCCCGAACCGCGCGCTGGGTGACGACGCCTCAGTTCCTCGATAACTTGAGTATAGTTCAGGGCGCACACGTCTTCCGAGTTGGCGCCAACGTACGCTATTACCGGCATGTCGATCAACGCGGCCAGCCCGGCGGTATCAACGTGACTCCGTCAGTGACTTTCTCCCCATCGGCTAGCGCCGGCCGCGACCCGTTCACCGTCGGGGGTGGAGGTTTTACGACCGCACCCGGGATCAATTCGACGGACGCCACCACGCTTGGCGGCCTCATCAATAACATATTTGGCCTGCCGGGAAGAATCCAGCAGGTTTTTATTTCCAACCTTGCCCAAGACGTGTTCCTGCCCTTCAAGACAGGGGACGCTATTACGTTGTATGCACAGAAGCATAACTTGGACCAGTACAACTTCTACTTTCAGGATGAATGGAAGGTTCGACACAATCTAACCTTAAACTATGGCGCGCGCTGGGAAATCAATCCCCCCGCCAACACGTCGCCGGAGAGCAGCGTCTTCGTCGCCAGTACGCCGATAGCGGGCACTCCTTTACCCGCAACGCCAGTAGTAAATCAACCTGGCGCTGTGAGCTTCGTCCCAGCCAAACACTGGTACGAGGGCAGTTTCAACGGGGCCATTGGACCGCGCCTCGGCCTGGCATACAGCCCAGACTTCAAGTCGGGCTTCCTGCATCGTCTTTTCGGAGGCACTAGTCAAAGCGTCATTCGTCTAGGCTATGGTATTGCCTTTGACACCATCTCTTCATTCCAGGTCACAGCAGCGGCCGGAAGAATCCCCGGACTAGTTCAGAGCTGCGTCAGTACTTTCCCTTTCACTACGATCACGGCCGGGTGCGTTAATTCCCCGGACCTCAACAAGACCGTCGCCGGTGGCTTCCCTACCTTACTGCCGGCTCCGAGCGTTAAGCCTTCGACCTTGCTGACGCCGCCACAACAGTTAAGAACCAATGCACCGCCGGTCACGGTCTTCGCACCGAAGATGCAGTTGCCTACCGTTCACCAGTGGAACTTAAGCTTCCAACGCGAGCTACCCGGTAGTTTTGTCATGCAGGCTGCTTACATTGGACGTCGCGGCACGCATCTGTTCATGGCGTACGACATCAACCAGATCAACGCAAATGCGATTGTTCCATCGTTCCTGATCATGCAGCAGAATCGCGCGAATGGATGCAATGCTTCCGGCACCGGCTGCCCGACGGGCGTGACAGGAGTTACGCCTCCATTGTTCACGCAGCTGCAAACGCAGGGTGGACTGACGGCTGCGGCCGCAACGACCTTCCTTGATTCCACGACGACTCGGACCGAACTTGACATTAATAGTGCGGGCGCTTTCGCGCGGCGCATTGAAGACACTACCCTGGGTCTGAAGCTGAGGCCGAATCAGCAATTCGCGGCGATTACTTATCTGGACAACAGCGGCGACTCGAACTATCACGCAGCTCAATTCACGCTGCGACGACGGTTCAGCAGCGGCATGGGTCTTAGCATGGCGTATACCTTCGGGAAATCAATTGACAACCAATCTGTCGATCCGGTGGGAGCTGCGTCCGGCGGCG
>JBPCMM010000176.1:0-27896 GCA_051002255.1 Pyrinomonadaceae bacterium | reverse complement strand
CCGTCGTCGAGAGTCGATCTGTTCTGACGACTACCCAACCTCGGCCAGGCTGCGCGCTATTCCTGTTCCATGGCTGCTTGAATGTGTGGGCGTCGTCAACAGCTATGCCATACAGCAGTTTACCACTGGAGAGGACCACGTCCCACAAGACACAGTCTTCGCCACCGGGTTTGGTGTGCAGAACACCGCAGCTCTCGTCACTAACCCATCCGGTTAGAGTAATTGATTTGTTTTTGCACTCGCGGCTAGTGTCACCTGAAGCAGCAACATCGCGGCGACTATAACGATCGTTTTCTTCATAAGCTTATTTTACGCCCCAGGACCGTGAAGTGTGAAACCCTGATAAATGATGAAGTGATGAGTGATGAGGATGAGTGATAAGTGATGAGTTGAAGATCAGGCTCAAGAGGTTGGCACGCGCCTCGCGGTGCGAGTCGCTTGCATGAAGGCCAGGACATTTTTGCGCCCCGCGGAACACCGACCTATTCAGCTACCCGAGGGTATATCTACAATATTGGACAAAACGGACTGGGGGGTCAGACTATCTCCGTCATAAGCGCCGGCGGGCGACTTTACTACTACGCCCATTTCGACTCCTATGCTCCCGGCAATGCTGAGGGCGACTACGTCACTCCTCAAACGGTGCTTGGCTAGGTCGGGACATCTGGTAATGCGCAAGGCACGCCGCCACATCTTCACTTTGGCATTTATACACCCACCGGCGCCATCAATCCCTTGCCACTACTCAGCGACAGACCCGAGGAAAAGGGGAGAAGGGTAAAGAGGGTAAAAGGGGAAGAGGGTAAGAGAGGGTTTCTTTAGGTCCTCCCCTCTTACCCTTTCCCCATTTCCCCTTTAACACTTTCTTTCGAACCTACGGTTTCGTTTCCGCGCCGGTCACTTTTAGCTTCGCGCTTACCCTTTGAAAATTCGCCTGGTAGATTCCCAGACTAGGATCCTTGTTCTGCTGGCCCAGGGTGCTCGCCTTTTCATAGAGTGGCGCCGCCAGATCAAGACGACCACCTCTTTCATAAGCTTCAGCCAGGCTGTCATAGACGTTAGCCGACCCGGGATAGCGCTCTACGTTGCTCTTAAAAGCCGAAATCGCTTCGTCGGGCTTATCGGCAAAAAGGAGTTGATAACCCACCTGATTCACGAGGTTCTCCGGAACCGGAATCGCGAAGCCAAACTTCGTTGAAAGCTTCTTGTAGTGCTCCTCAACGCTTTTCAGATCGCCGGCCACTGCCCCTGTATTCGGATCTCGCGGTATCTGCCATCCGTTGTATACTTTGCGCAAACCAAAATAGTGGCTACGCAAAACCACCGATCCGTGATCCTCGTCGGTCATCTCTTGCGCTTCCCATTCAAAGCCCTTGGTCTGGTTCTTACCGAGCACCTGTTTGAACTGGTGAAAGGCGTCCTCAATAGGTCCCGGTTCGTGGCCGAGCGAGAAATAAAGGGTCCGGTCCAACTCTTTTCGAGTTTTGAAAAAATCCTCGGCGCGCTTCACGGCTACTTGATTGTCCCAATTCAATGCCGGGCTCACGGCAATGTAAGAGTTGAATAGCTCCGGGCGTGAAAGCATAGCGTGAACCGTGAACAGGCCGCCGAGGGAATGCCCGGCCAGGATGCGGTATGGCTGTACTCGGTAGCGTTTTTCGATCTCGGGAATCAATTCCGTCTCGATAAACTTCAGAAACTTGTCAGCGCCGCCACTGGTTGGAAACTGAAGGCCATTGCCACCGGCCGCCGCGGTCTTGACGTTGGTGGGACTGAGATCCCGAGTGCGATCTGTGTTGGTGATTCCGACGACGATCAACTCCGACATTCGTCCGTTTCGCGACAGAAACTCGATCGTCGCACCGGTATGGCCAATATGCGCGTCGCCGTCTGTCAAATAGAGCACAGGATAGCGTTGGTTGCCTGCTTCGTAGCCGGCCGGAGTGCGCACCAAGATCGTTCTCTCTTCGCCAAGCACGTCCGATTTCAGCCGCAGGGTTGTAACATCCGGAATTGCCGGCGCCTGAGCGAAAACGGCGGAGGAGAAGAGTAGTAGGAAAACGAACACTCCCGGGAATGCGACGAAACGAGCGAAGTTCGTTCTTTTCGTGTGGGGGCGAAGTCGCTCTTTACCCTTATCCGGGAGAACACACGCAGAATGAATTGTCATCATCTTGACTCCTAAGGTTGAAGGGTTGGCTAGCGCAGCACACCACCGCCGCGAAGTTGATGGCGTATGGAAATATCTGCAGTACTCCTATTTATTACAAGAAACAAGTGAAGCGAAGAAATTTGTGACTAAATGGCCCGGCCCTTGGGTGAGTTGGCTCTAATGTAACCGACATCAAGGCAAACCTGCGCCTATTTCAGCCGCTAAGGCATAAGCAGCCTTCAGCCACCCCACCAGCTCGGGCATCGACCTCTCCCGGCGATTTTAGTTTAAGTTCATGATGGAAACGGTTCGCGGACACCTGCTCGGTCCTACTAATCCGAGAGCTGGAGAGCTTGCGGTCGCCTTTGATGGTTAAATTGATAGCTGACTTACGAGTGCCCACTCCGGCGAAAGCGGTGCGATTGACCAGGTGAATCGAAGTCTTCTTTGGCTCTTCAATCACGGGTCCAAACTGTTCGACTTTGCTCAGCAAACGATCGTAGATATCGCGAACAACCCTTTCCTTGTTTTGAAAGTGAGTCTTGACGGCGAATTTTGAATTGGTTTTCTTCATTGCAACGCACCTACACTACTGCTTCGAATCAAGTAGATGCGTGGTGTGTTCCGTGACACTGCCTGGTACTTTCTGGGATGACGGCCTGCCGTTGAAACTCGGCTGAGGTTGTGGAGTTTCATCAATGACGCGAGCGGGTTTGGATCGAATTAGAAGTCCGGCGATTATGTGGCCCAGGCCGGAAAGTGTCGGCATGAGTCCAGCCAGCCAAAGAATGCGCACCACCGGCTCCAACTCAAAAGGAATCTTGGTTATTGCTTCAGGCGGAAGTTTTAGGACCAGGACGGCCGAGAAGTAGTAAAGGAAAATCATTAACGCAATTCCACTGAACAGCGAGACCGTGCCCTTAACAATATGATTTTCGCGTCGTTCGGCTGCGGTTTTCTTTTCTTTCGCGAAAGGCCAGGCGGGTGTATTAGGTTTAATTGCCGGAGGAGTGCTCACGATCTCCTGGTTCATACGATCGAGCGCGCGCGACACTTCTTCGGTGACCTGCTCGACCTTGAGGTTCTTAATCATCTCTTTCAACTTGGGCAGAGGGCCACGATCGCTTCGGGCAATCGCCTCACTGAGTGCCACTGCCTTGCCGATGACCTTGAGGTTCGCGCCGCAAGAGCGGCAAAACTGCAGGCCTGAGGAAGATTCGGTGCCGCATTGCGGGCAATACATTCTTGGGAGTCCTCGATCTCAAATCTAGCTGAACAGTCCGTGATCGCGGCTTTCAGAGCGGCGGTAAAACTCTAACTACGAAGCGCAAGCCGCGCGTGTTCCAACGAGCACCAGAAACTTGCCATTATCTTACTCGCGATATGACGGATCGATGCGGTCGAGTTTTCGGAGCAATCCCGGCCAGGTAAGCGCAGCTCCTTGACCTACCGTGACCCCACTCATTTGGGCTGCCACGCCCCGGAGAATCCGGCCCGGCACCGGGACCAGTTCAGAGCTGCCTGACTGCGCGAGAATTTGAATCCTGCAAGCGCGCTCGAGAATATACATCGAGAGAAACGCTTCGGCGGCACTCCTGCCGATAGTAAGCAGGCCGTGGTTTCTCAGTATCAGATTGTTCTTCGTTCCCAGATCCTTCACCAGGCGAGGTTTCTCATCGTCGTTCAGGGCCAGGCCTTCGTAATCGTGATAAGCAAGTGAAGCCAGAGGGAAGAGCCTGTTGTGAAATCGGCAGCAGTCCATCCTTCTGCGCGGAGACGGCGATCCCATGGTCGGTGTGCAAATGCATCACGCAGAGCGCGTCCTCACGGGCAGCATGAACAGCGCTGTGGATGGTAAAGCCGGCCGGGTTGATGATGTAAGAAGTTTCGCTCACGATAGTGCCGTCGAGATCCACTTTCACCAAACTCGACGCCTTAATCTCCTCAAACATCATTCCATAGGGATTGATCAGGAAACGGTGCTCGGGCCCGGGCACGCGCGCGGAGATATGGGTGAAGATGAGGTCGTCCCACCCGTAGTACTCTACCAAACGATAAGCCGCAGCCAGATCTACCCGTGCCTGCCATTCCTGATCAGAAACTTGGTCGCGAATGGATGACTTCTCTTGAGCTGTACTATTCATTTCACTCCTCCAGCTATTGCTTACTGCGATTTTTGATTGCGCCTCTGATGTTTAAGATTGCAAGACAGACTTGCAAAAGGATTAGAGCATATGCTCTATCGTGAAAACCCCAAATGATCCAGAGCACATTGCTCACCAGAAAGAGCCAGAAGCCCCAATTACGTTTAAACTTTCTTTGCGAAGCTATCAGCCACGCTGCAAATACGGTAACCGCCATTGCGGGCCATTGGAGCCAGTCCATCCAATTCATTCAGTGCAACCTCGGATCAATCAGCGCCTTCAAAACGCGTCCTGTCGCAACATCAGCAAGGGCATCGTTGGCATCTGCCAGATGGTAGCGAGTAAGTTTCATCTGCGCCCACGGTGCTGCGCGCGAGGCGTCAGAGATGATTTGAACCCCCCGGTAAAAGTGGGAGAAATCCGAACCCCAACAGCCGCGTACGTCGAGGTGCTTTTTGTTAAGATCCAGGTGTGGGTTAAAGGCGGCTTCGGATGGTACTCCGCCATGATCGGTGTACTGCCCGGCAATCACTACTCGACCTGCTTCCCGGGTAAAGCGCATCGCCTGGACCACCGCTATCGGTGCCCCCGTTGCCTCAATCGTCAAGTCAGCGCCCCGCCCGCTGGTTTGCTCTAGGACCCACGCGAGTCTTTGCTCGTCGTCATGAGTCTCGACGTTGAGCACAGCGGCGGCTCCGCTTTCCAAAGCTGCGTTTAGACGATGCTCGGGCGCGCCGATGCACAGAACACGCAAGGCGCCACCCATTAGCGCGAGAATAACCACACTCAGTCCGACTGGACCCGATCCGAGCACGAGTACCGTGTCTCCCAGTTTCACTTCTGCCCGCTCAACGGCATGTAGCGCCGTTGGTAATGCACAGCCTCCGGCCATGAAAGTTTCCGGCTCCGCGTCGACACGAATGCAGAGTGTGCCTGGTTTGATATAGATCTTCTCTGCCCAACCACCGCAAAGCCCGTCATCAAGGCCGTAGGTAATTCCATAGACCTTCCTGTGCGGGCAACGCGTCGTGGCTTTGGCTACAAGACAGTACCAGCAGGCGTTGCAGGTGCGATGTACGTCGAGAAAGGTTACGCGATCGCCCTCATGAAAAAGACGACCCTCCACATCACGCAACTCTCCCCTAATCTGGCTCAGGCGGCCGATAGAGACATGGCCGGGAATGAGTGGATAGGGAACTCCCTGCAGCCTTCCTTGCTGTAAATACACGTCTGTACCGCAGACTTCGGAGAGTTCCACATCGAGAAGAGCCGAATTGGGTTCGAGCGCTGGAGAGGGAACTTCGCGCAACTCAACCGGCGCGTTAGGCGCGGGGATGATGGCGACAAGCGTCATAGATTAGTTTGCGTGTCAGGTCAGCGACGGAAAGATAACGTGCAATCTGCAAAGCTGCAAAGGTTAACTTGAGCGTAGGAGTTAAGAAACGGCGTTACTTACTGCAGAACCGCGAGCGGTAGCGACCGGATCCGACCTAAGTCGCCCTGATCGCGGTTTTATTGGGCGTTGAGTGCTGGGATCCGGTCTCATCCACCACCCCAAGCGAACTGCCCGCTTGGGGACCCCGGTCCGCTCGCGGTTCTGTAGTTGACTAGCACCCAGCCGCTACCGTTTCTTGTGTCCTGAGTGAAGCCAATGGTAGTCTGCCTCTCCCACGAGACAGGAGACTAAACTTGATGACTTGCACTAAGCTTGTTCTGGCGTTGACGTTGTGCGCCTCGTCAGTTGTTGCGCAGGGCGGCGGATCTCTCAGAATAGGAACCGCGGCCGTACCCCACGTTCCTGAGAAAGGCTCCGTTGAGCGCAAAACAATTGTTGATGCCTTGCGTGCCCCCGTCGAGAAGCGACTCAAGCAACCAGTGATTTTTAGGATCGATCATTTGAGAGTGCAGAACAACTGGGCGTTCTTAAGCGGCCAGCCCCAAAATTCGGCCGGAAGCGCGATTGACTACACAAACACCGTGTACCAGGACGCAGTGGATTCAGGAGCTTTTGACGATGGGATCGTCGCGTTGCTCCGCAAGGTCAACGACAAGTGGACGGTCGTTCAATATGTGATTGGGGCCACCGACGTACCGTATGTGCGTTGGGACAAGAAATACCGCGCGCCGAAAGGAATTTTCATACAATAGGACGGTAGTATCGATGCTTGCGGGGCCGCTCCTACGTGGGAGTGGTCCTTGATTGAACCAACTCATAAAACAGGATATAAGACTAAGTACCAAATCATACCGCAGGGAGATATAGACTTTGCCGCAGAGCCGACATCGAAAGTCTGGTAAGGCCAAGAAACGACCGAAGGGTAGATACCCGACAGCAAACCCGAGTTCTTCCGGAAAGAGCAATCGGAATGTGAGAGTGATCGCGATTGTGGTAATCGTTGTCCTCGCCGTGTCGGCAGTCGCTTATGTGCTGATGAATCGTGGGCCTGCAACAGGTGCTGAGGTTGCGACCGCGTCGGGACTCAAGTATATCGACATGGTGGATGGCACGGGAGCGACTCCTAAAAAGGGGCAGACTCTCACGGTGCACTACACCGGCACCCTGGAAAACGGAAAGAAGTTTGATAGCTCGGTCGATCGTGGCCAACCATATGAGTTCCGCGTCGGAGAGGGGGCTGTCATTAAAGGCTGGGATGAAGGTTTGGCATCGATGAAGGTCGGCGGCAAACGCAAGCTGATCATTCCGCCAGCGCTTGGCTACGGCCAAAGAGGTTCGCCGCCAAACATTCCGCCAAACTCTATTCTGCTCTTTGACGTCGAACTCCTGGGTGTGAGGTAGCTGTAGACGTAGCACAGATTTAAGTCTGTGTGGGGGTTTACCACACACTCAACGCTGTTCAGTAACAACAGGGCAAACCAAGTTAACCCGTTCGCTACCGCTCGCGGTTCTGACAAGAGACAGCCCGTTCGCTACCGCTCGCGGTTCTGACAAGAGACACCCGTTCGCTACCGCTCGCGGTTCTGACAAGAGACAACCCGTTCGCTACCGCTTGCGGTTCTGACAAGCGACCTCACAGACTCAAGTCTGCTTTCACTGTTTACGGCCGATAGAGCGCGGCAGTGATGATCCCGAGCAGGATCTTGTCGACACCTTCAAACAAAACCTGCTTGACCATTAGGATCGTGGGCACCGGCTGCACTGCATAAGCAATCAAGAACGACGGGACCGCAAGGATTAGCCACATCAAAATACCAAACCTGATACCCTGAGCCAGCCAGGGTTTGTTTTCTACGCCTTTGGCATAGACGATTACCGAACCGACGGCAAATGCGAGATATGCCAGGGAAATCCAGAGCATCATCTCCTGACCCTCGGGCCGATAGTGTTCCTTGACCGCCATGTAGTCTGGCCTCAGCAAGACTGCGTGAATGAAAGCCCCTGCCAGGTTTGCGACAACGAAGACTACGATAATGGTCAGCACCAGTTTCTTTACGTTCATTTGGGAGACTCCTTTTTGAAGGATCGTGAACCGTTAACGTGAATTGAGTTGGTAAGTAGTGGGGCGCATTCTAGCCTAGTTCCCAGGCCTCTACCAGCTTGGTGGAGAGAAACGATCCACGAAACCACACGAACGAACACGAAATTTGTTAGCGATATTTCTCGGTATTTCCTAGCACCCCACACGGGCTGCCCGCGCGGGGACCCCGCATGGATCGTTTGGATTTCCTCCCCTACCTTACAGACAGGCAGGTGAAGAAGATAAAATAGGGCACTACCAGTCGCTCGCTGAAAAGAACCTTGAAGTTGGGAGGCAATGGCGCATCGATGAACATAAGACGAGCCGAAATCGTATTGGGTCGCTGGAGGGAAGAGGAATGAACTTGATTGGCACGCTGGCGATCGCCATGGGAGCGGGTTGGGTCTCGGGAATCAATTTGTACGCGGCGGTAGCCACGCTCGGCTTGTTGGGCCGCTTCGCCAATTTGCGCTTGCCGGGGGAACTCGACGTCCTCACCAGTTGGTGGATCATCGGGATCGCCTCCGCCCTCTATCTCATTGAGTTTTTCGCGGACAAGATTCCTTACCTGGACAGCACCTGGGATGCCCTACACACTTTCATTAGAATCCCCGCCGGGGCGGTGCTGGCGGCGACGGCCTTCGGCGACTTCGACCGCGGCGTCCAGGTTGTCGCATTGCTGCTCGGTGGTGGTCTAGCGCTGAGCGCTCATGGAACAAAGGCGACCGCCCGCGCGGCAATCAATCTGAGCCCCGAGCCGGTATCAAACGTAGTGGTCAGCCTCGCCGAGGATGTTGTCGCCTTTAGCACTATTCTGCTTTCAGTCTTACTGCCCCTAGTCACCATCGTCTTCCTGGTTACTTTTCTGGCGTTCTCAATCTACATCGCGCCACGCATGGTCCGCGTGATGAGAGGAGCAATCTCGCGAGTGCGCGGCGTCTTTGGGTATAGTTAGAGGGATAGGCTATGATTAAAGAGCGTCGTTAGTGTCCTTTGTTGTGATTTCGTGGATCGTTTGTTGTTGCTTCAATACGCGACGAGCAGTACGGTTGTGAGGCGAACAAAACTAGAAACTGGGCCAATTGCATGCGTAGTGTAATTCTTCTTCTTCTTACTCTCACCTTTAGTTCGCTACCGATCAACTCGCAGAGCTTGAGCGCGTTGCCGAAGACCCAGATTGTTAGTGCGAGCGAACGCAACCAACTCCTCGGGAAACATAAATTTCAGCTTCATTGGATTAGCTGGAACCGCTGGAAAGACTTCGCCGATCTCACAGTTATCGAGCGCCAGGGAAAGCTGGTTATCAAAGGACGTCAGCAGAAAGGCAAAGACTACCTTGAGATCGACGGTGTCGCCTCCCACATCGAGGATAAGCAGTTCACTTTTCAGGGGGAGATCGTTACCAGGGTTAGCTACAAGAACAATGGAAATCCCTGCCGGCGTGACGGCATAATGACCTTTAAGATTACCGGTAAGCGAAGGTACTGGCGGCTTCAGGAGATGCAAAGCCCCTGCGACGAGACTACCGACTACGTTGACATCTTTCTGCGGTGATAGACGCTTCGAAGTCATTTTTCATTTGGTCATTTTTCTGGATCTCATTTCGTGATACTTCGTGTTACTTTATGGATCGTTTTGTTTGGCCGTGACATCAGGACGATCCACGAAATCACTCGAACGCACACGAACAAGAAGTCATGCCAAGTGACGAATGAAATAAGTCAAATGAGAAATGGAAAGTGAGAAGGCATCTGAGCCTTCCCTGTGGTCATCAGACTCAGATCAACCTGTCGCCTTCGACTGAAACCGAGTCATGCCGATAATGGCAACCACGGCTTTGACGATTGTGTTGAGCGGCTTGCGCGATCAACAGGGCAACTTCAATGGCGTTTCTTAGCCCTATCAATCCGTCGGCCAACTTCGTGGTTCGGTAAAACGTCTCGATCTCATTCCAGAGATGGCGAAGCTCTCTAATCGCACGCGACAGACGTTCCTCGTTGCGAACCAGGCCTACATAGTGCCACATGATGTTTTGGATCGTCTGCATGTCACCTTGAATCAACGCCGGATCGGGCTCGGCAAACAATCCGCTCTCATCCCATGGGGGCACGTCGGCGAACCCAGGTCGTTTCGTAGCCGGCGCCTGGTTCAGGAGGGGTCTCCGCGCGGGCAGCCCCCGTGGCGTGCTGAGAGTTTCCTCGATACGCCTGGCCGCGCGGTTTCCCCACACCAATCCTTCGAGCAGAGAGGTTGAGGCCAGGCGATTGGCGCCGTGCACTCCAGTGCAACTGATTTCTCCCACTGCATAGAGGTTATCTATGCTCGAGCTCCCCCATTCGTCCACTAGCACCCCGCCACAGAAGTAATGTGCGGCCGGCACCACAGGAATTTGTTCCTTCGTGATGTCTATACCGGCCTTTAGGCACTGAGCATAGATGTTGGGGAAGCGAGTCCGAATGGCGTCGGCAGGCATTCGCGATGCGATATCGAGCAGCACATAAGAGTATTCGTGCGTCTCCATCTCGTGATGTATCGCCCTAGCCACTACGTCGCGTGGCGCGAGATCCTTCCACTCTGGCGAGTACTCGGCCATGAACTGACGCCCATCCGGAGTCAACAGAATTCCGCCTTCGCCGCGAACAGCTTCACTAATCAATAAACCTTCGGCACCGGGCGCGGCCAGCGCCGTGGGATGAAACTGCACATATTCGGCATTTACGATCCTGGCGCCGGCGCGGTGAGCCATGGCTAAGCCGTCACCGCGCGCACCTAGAGGGTTGGTCGTATTGCGATAAATGCGGCCCAGGCCTCCGGTCGCCAGCACAGTAGCCGCGGCGAGGTAACGATGGACCGTGTGCTCCTGCCGGTTAAACATGTAAGCACCGTGGCAGGCGATGGGCCGATAATTGTCCAGTGGATCGCGAGAGTGATGGGGGAAGGTGATCAGATCGACGGCAGTGACGTTTGATTCGATTGTGATGTTTGGGCAGCCGCGAAGAGCACTAATTAAACCCTTCATGATGGCCGCCCCGGTGCCATCGCCTACGTGCAGAATGCGACGGCGTGAGTGAGCAGCTTCTTTACCCCAGAGCGGCTGCCCGCGCGAGTCGCTATCAAACTTTACGCCCGCAGCTTCTTCCAGAACCTCGTGGAGAATAGGCGGTCCTTCCTCGGCGAGTATGCGGGCTGCGTAAGGTGAACTTACGCCAGCGCCGGCTGCGAGGATGTCCGCCAGAAGAATTTCGGGGTCGTCATCCACACCCCGACCTATAATTCCACCCTGCGCATATTGAGTGTTTGATTCGTGAGGATCAGCAGCGCGCGTAATGACGGTGATTTGGCGCCCGGGATTGCGGGCCAATTGCAAAGCTGCGGTCGCCCCGGCAATGCCGCAGCCAATGATTAAGACTTCAGTTTCTGCCAAGCGATTCCTTCGCGCGAGATGATTTACGCCAACGGCGTTCGCGAACTTCAGCCCAGGGTAGCACCCTGGGAAAAACATAATGAATGCTTCTTAACTCTGAAAGAGTTGGCAAAGTTGCTTCAACTCCCAATCTTGTTCGCGGACATCTTCGGAATTTGGACTTTAGGAAACATCTCAACTCGAACAATGTCGGCGCTCGCTACATAACCGCGAGCGACCGGATCCCATACTTCAACTTGCAATGATTGCGGTTTTACCGGATGTTGAGTATTGGATCCGGTCGCTCCCGCTCGCTGTTCTGATGTATTGGAGCGGGAACTGCCCCTAGCACTCTCATCCTCACCCGATCGCGATCATTCTTTCCACGGCCCGAGCGGCTCGAACGCGGATTTCTTCCGGAATCTCGATGATGTATTGATTCTTTTCCAGCGACTCCAGCGTGTCTTCCAAAGTGATCTGGTTCATGTGTGGGCATCTCACGCTACATAAGCGAAGCATCTCTTTGTCGGGATTCGCGGCCGCGACGTTCTCTCCCATGGAACATTCGGTGAGCAAGAGATACCGAGGCGCTTGGGTCTGTTCAACATACCGGATCATCGCGTTCGTGCTGCCTGAATAATCGGAAGCGGCCACTACTTCCGGGCTGCACTCAGGGTGCGCCAATATCACTACGTCGGGAAATTGCTTCCTAACGTTGGCAATGTCCTCTACCGTGAATTTGTCGTGCACTTCACAGCGGCCCGGCCAGCCGATCATCTGGTAGTCAAGTTCTCCCTCCGCAGCCTTGCGAGGATCCGTAGTCGGGAAGATGATGCGACGGCCGGTTTCGCGGGCCACATTCTTCGCCAGGTACTCGTCAGGTAGAAAAATCACCGTGTCCGTATTTAACGACTCGACCACCGCAACGGCATTCGAGGAGGTGCAACAAATATCTGATTCAGCTTTCACATCGGCGTAAGTGTTCACGTACGTGACCACCGGAACTCCGGGAAAACGCCGTCGGAGCTCGCGTACGTCTTCGCCGGTGATGCTGGCGGCTAACGAGCACCCGGCTTTCTCAGACGGAATCAGAACCGTCTTGGTGGGGTTAAGAAGTTTCGCGGTTTCGGCCATGAACTTGACGCCACAGAAGACGATGATGTCCTTGTCGGTCTGCGCTGCTCGCCGCGCCAGATCCAGGGAATCGCCAACGTAATCGGGAATCGAATAGAAGAGCGCCGGTTCCATGTAGTTATGACCCAGGATGACGGCGTTCTTTTCTGCCTTCACCTGATTTATCTTTGCCGCAATCTCGGACTTCATCCGCAGCTCAAAGTCCGGGACCACATCAGCGAGCATCGTCTTTAGCTGAACGTAAATCTGCTCAGCGGAAGTTTCTTTACCAAGTGTAGCTATCATGTCTGTTTAGTGACTAATTTAAGGTCAATGGTTTTCCGCTCAATGGTCACCGATACTTGGCAAGGGCCGTGATCTGGTTTCAGCTTTGTCATAGCCGTCATTGGCAGAAACGCAATCCGCCGCTTCGGCTTCGCCGCCCGATGTGAGGCGGAGGCTGCGCCCCGCCGTCAAGGTTGTTGTTAATGAGTGGGGCTCCGCCCCTCAGGGGGCATAGCCCCGAAAATCAAAGAGTCAGCTAACGGCGGGGCCTAGCCACCGCCTCACATCGGGCGGCGAAGCCGTAGCAGCAAACGGCGGCTTCTTTCGCATCGAGTGCTGCGGAACTGCAACCCCTCCCGGGGCCCGGCGGTCACCCCGTCCACTTCAAGCTCACGTCAAACACCCTGGCAGAATGCGTCAACGATCCCACCGAAATAAAGTCTACGCCGGTTTCGGCAATCTGGCGGACGTTCTCGAGCGTGACATTACCGGAGGCTTCCAATTTCGCACGTCCGCCGTTCAAGGCAACCGCTTCGCGCATGACTTCCGGTGTCATGTTGTCGAGCAGGATGCGTTCAACTCCCAAGTCCAAGGCCTCCATCACATGTTCTAACGTGCGCGCCTCGACTTCGATCTCGAGGCTGGTTCCAGACCGGGATCCCCAAGCCGGCAGCCCGCTTGGGTTGCTAGCACGCACCCGCGCAACAGCCGCTGCGATAGATCCGGCAAAGTCGATATGATTGTCCTTGATCAAAACCATATCGAACAATCCCATTCGATGGTTTTCACCGCCACCAAGCCTCACCGCGAGTTTGTCAATTGCCCTCAGTCCGGGCGCCGTCTTGCGCGTATCGAGAATTCTTGCCGATGTTCCGGACACCCGATCAACAAACTGGCGAGTGAGCGTGGCAATTCCTGACATGCGCCCGAGAAAGTTAAGCGCCGTTCGCTCGCCGGTTAACAATCCTCGAGCGGAGCCTGAAATATTTGCCAACACCATGCCGCTGGTAACTTGCGCTCCCTCGGGCACACTTGGGATGAAGCCAATCTGGTCCTCGAGCAAGAGGAACACAGATTTCGCGAGATCGAGCCCGGCAACGACGCCAGTGTCTTTGGCCAGGATCCTCCCTCGTAGAAAGGAATCAGAAGGCACAATGCTGTTAGTCGTGACATCGCCTGGTCCGACGTCTTCCGCGAGAGCGCGCTTCAGACACTCGACGATCTCGGACGGCAGAGCCGTAGCCAAAGTGGATTCAGGTTTCATAAACGCTTTTGACTAGTGTATTCGTAGTGGGTGCAGAAACAAAGCGCGCCCGCCAAGGGTGGTAACTTGGCTCCAGAGCCCGCGAAGCGTGGCGAAAGCACAAAGCCTGGGGTTGAGCGCAGGGGAACCCCCAGGTCAAAGCCCCAAAAATTTTCTAGAGCCCGCAAAGCGGGCGGCGGTGGCAACGAAAGAGATCGCGCGCGAATGTGATCATCCGTCCAGTGCCGCGCGCTTCGCAGGCTTGAAAAAAATCTTTAACACATCCTTACCTAGGGTTTCGCTTCGCTTTACCCTAGGCTTTATGCTTTCGCCACGCTTCGCGGGCTCAAATCCAGCTTTCGCGTGCTGCGCAGGCTGCTTGAACGATCAGAGTTTGATTAGTTACGCGCCTCGGCGTTACTCTGCTCTTCGAACCCTGGAAAGTTTAGCCGGTTAGGAGAAACGATGATGGGTGCCAACACCTTGAGCATTACCGACAATCGCACCGGAAAGCAGTATGACCTTCCTATTGAGAACGGCACGATAAAGGCGATGGATCTCCGCCAGATCAAGGCCGCAGAGGACGACTTTGGCCTGATGACCTACGATCCGGCGTTCATGAACACGGCTTCCTGCCAGAGTCGCATCACGTTTATCGATGGCGACAAGGGCATCCTGGAGTATCGAGGTTATCCCATCGACCAGCTCGCCGAAAAGAGTACCTATCTCGAGGTCGCCTACCTGCTGCTCAACGGTGAGTTGCCCACAGAGCCGCAGTTGAATGACTGGAAGCGTAATATCACTTATCACACTTTCATTAACGAGAACATCAAGAAGGTAATGGATGGCTTCCATTACAACGCTCATCCAATGGGCATGTTTGAAGCTACGCTGGGTGCTCTTTCGACTTTCTATGACGACGCTAAAGACATTTTCAATGAAGAGCTTCGCTGTAAGCAGATCTATCGACTCATCGCCAAGGTGCCTACCATCGCGGCTTTCGCTTTTCGCCACCGCATCGGCATGCAGTACGCATATCCCGATAACGATCTGGGCTATGAAGGCAACTTCCTGAACATGATGTTCAAGACCACGGAGTTGAAGTATCAACCCAACCCCGTACTGGAACGCGCGCTGAGCGTGCTTTTCATTCTTCATGCCGACCACGAACAAAACTGCAGCACCAATGCTATGCGCAGCATTGGCAGTGCACACACTGATCCTTTTTCAGCGTTGGGTGGAGCGGCAGCGGCGCTCTACGGACCATTGCACGGCGGGGCGAACGAGATGGTGTTGCGGATGCTGAAAGAGATTGGCTCGTTGGATAAAGTGCCTGATTACGTGAAGCGCGTGAAGGCCGGCGAGTTTCGTTTGATGGGCTTTGGTCATCGCGTCTACAAGAATTACGATCCGCGCGCGCAGATTATCAAGCAAGTGGCATACGAAGTCTTCGAAGTCACTGGCAAAGATCCGCTGCTGGATATTGCGATCGAGCTAGAGCGCATTGCGCTAGAAGATGAGTATTTCGTGAAGCGGAAACTCTATCCGAACGTCGACTTCTATTCCGGGATTATCTATCAGGCGATGCGTTTCCCGTTGGACATGTTTCCGGTGCTGTTTGCAATTCCGCGGACGTCAGGGTGGCTGGCGCAGTGGGTAGAGTTGCTGCAGGATCCGGATCAAAAGATCGCGCGACCACGGCAAATTTATTTGGGGCACAGAAGTCGGGATTATGTTCCGTTGGAACAGCGCCAGCCGGCTGGGTCCGTTGCGGCTAGGAGATAAGGCTCTTGGAGTGCGCCGGCAGAGCGCAGCGGCGACGGCGCTTTGGGTTCTGCCCGACCCATCCAAAGCGGTGTCGCGCTGCGCTTGCCACCGCACTCCAAAGCTCTATTCCAGCATCTTAGCGGCTATTTCTTTCAAGAGCTTGGCGCAGACCACTGCCGTCGTCTGAACCGGATCCATCCGCGGATTGAATTCCACGATGTCCGCCCCAATAACTCTGGCCTCCAATCGCTGAATAAGACCAATAGCTTCTCTGGTTGAAAGTCCACCGGGCTCGCGGTGAGAGACGCCGGGAGCAAAAGCTGGGTCGATGGCGTCCATATCGAAGGAGATGTACAAGGGCGAATCGAAGTCGAATATCAGATCATCTCGCCAATGCCTCATCTCAATAATTTCTACTCCAAATCTCTCGGCCTGTGCTCTTTGATGTCCATTGATTGTGCGGATGCCGACCTGAACGAGTCGCTTCGCCAGTCCTTACTTCCATGATTCTCGCAAACGGACTCGCGTGTGAGTGGCGGTTTCCCAACAGTTCGTCATAGAGATCGGGATGAGCATCGAAGTGCAGGATGCTCAACCCGGGGTACTTCTTGCTGACAGCTCGAATGATCGGATAGGTGATTGAGTGATCTCCGCCCAAACAGATCGGGGCAAGGTTGTCGGTCAATAGAGTTCGCACCGAGTCTTCGATTAACGAAAACATCTCCGTTCCCGCCACCGGCTCGACGTCACCGGCGTCGAAGAAAGTCCCTTCCGCACCTAAGTCCACTCCGGCCTCGCTCCAATAGTTCGAGGCAGCGGAACGGAAGGCCGCTCGAATCTGCGGCGGAGCATCAGCCGCTCCTTTCATGAAAGATGAGTTTTCGTCGTAACGAAAACCAATCAAGGCCAGTTTAGAGGGTGGGGCCACGGTGTCCTCAAGTGGTGCATGTTTTACCTCGGAATAAGAAAGAGTTGGAAAGAAGTGCAGTGAAACTTAGAGCAGACATGGTGCACGCGGCAGGGCTCGAACCTGCGACCTTTTGATTCGAAGTCAAACGCTCTATCCAACTGAGCTACGCGTGCCTGACTTGTAAATGGTAAATCGTGAATCGTGAATGGTAAACCAGACCAGAGAACTTTGTGCTTAGAACTTTGTACTTTGTTTGGGCTTGAAACCGTGTGATTTGGCCTAAGCAGAAGTCTGAGGACAAAGCTCCAAGTACAAAGTACCAAGCTCATTTCCCCTGAAGCTCCTTCCGAATAAACCTCACCAGCTCATTGATCTCTTCCGCACTAAGCTTGTCCTTGAACGCGGGCATCTCGTCGTCGCCCTCAGAGATCTGTTTCACAAACTTCGCGTCGGGATGGTTTAAAGCGTGACCTTCTCTAAGACTGGGGACCTTCAACTTTCGCCCTTCAATCTCCACCGGACCCCCGTGGCCCTTTTCGCCATGGCAGACAACGCAGTTCTTCTCAAAGTCTTGGTACGCTTCAACTAACGGATCGGGAGTAGCTGTTGTGGCAGGTGAAGCCGTCGGCTGAGTTTGATTAGTTGTTAGCGTGCCCGAGCTGCTACAGGCGGCGGTGAAACATCCAATCACTAAAATGATGGCCGCAAACTTGGCAGAGTTCATTGTTCGGTCTCCATCGTGAATCAGTTTGTGTTGGATTGAAAAGCCCGGGCAGTATAGCATCGGCACTTGAGACGCGAGAAGTCCGAGGAATCGCTTGTATTGGCTGGGTGTGAAAACGAAGTTCCGCATTCGACCTTTAGGTCGGGGCTTGGAGCATCAAGCTAAAGCCCGAAGTCTAAACCTCCCTCAGGCAGGGATCGCGGCGCGCCTGGGCCTCAATTCTGCTGAGTTGCAAACAAACAGAATAGCGGGCAGAATAACTTCGCGCCTGAGCACTCTCATCGATTTCGCGAAACAGATCACGAACCAGCCGCTGCAGAGGTGGAAAATCACATGAGTAGCGACAATGACTCTGGCAATGCAATACGAGGTTCGCTTCGGCTGGCCCCGAACTGCATCGAGATGGATGAGCAGAAACCGAAGCTGCCCAGGCAGTTTGTAAACTTCACCTTTTATCGCTCGCGTCCTGAATGGCGATTACTCTCAGATGGCGACAAGCAATCCTGCATCGATCAATTTGCTAAAGCGGTTGACGACTTTCGCCGTAAGTTGCTGATTCACAGC
The DNA here is from genome assembly GCA_051002255.1 of Pyrinomonadaceae bacterium. Lineage (GTDB taxonomy): Bacteria > Acidobacteriota > Blastocatellia > Pyrinomonadales > Pyrinomonadaceae > PSRF01. The sequence continues at coordinate 10,115 of JBPCMM010000176.1, read as the reverse complement.
TACTCGACAGTGGGTTTGCGCACCAACGTTGACTTCATGATCTGGAGAATTGGCTACGAACTCGAGCCTCTCCAGGAGATGAGTTCGCGACTCAACGCCACCGAGATGGCCAAGTATATCGAGCCGGTCCAGTCATTCCTCTCCATGACCAAGCGCTCGATGTACATCGATCGAGACAATCCTGAGCATGTCGAGGATCGACTGCACATCATTCCTGGTAAATCCGACTACCTCTTCGTTTACCCGTTTGTGAAGACGCGTGAGTGGTATGGGCGCACTGCCGACCAGCGTCAGGAGATGATGGACGAGCACATCCGAATCGGCACGAAGTATCGCTCCGTCAAGCTGCATACGACCTATTCTTTCGGCCTCGATGACCAGGAATTCGTGGTTGCGTTTGAAACCGATCACCCGGCGGACTTCCTGGATCTTGTGCAGGAGTTGCGAGAAACGAAGGCCAGTTCATACACCTTGCGCGACACGCCAATGTTTACCTGCCGTCAGCGCACTCTTCCTGAATGCCTGGCCGCGCTGGGGTGATTTTGCGGCTTTGCCGCCGCAACAGTGCGGTAAGGCTATGCCTTACCGACAACTAAAACTGAATATTTCGAGGCTATGCCTCGCTCCTCACAATGTTCAAAATCTCGCTCAACTCACCAGCCTACTATCTTACGTCCGTCGCAAAAGACCGTCGCAAAAGACCGCCTCCAAGTCTTCCGCTCTGACAAGATCAAGACCGTTGCAAGTCAGTCCCTTGACGAGGCAAGAAACTCGCATGAAGACTATCTACGCCGTCACCGTTACTCGCTTTGGTACGCCAGTTGACGAGCGAAAGCATGTTCATGCAACGTGTACAGTACACACATCAGAATCCCGTCAGAGCGGGTTGGTAGAGAACGCTGAGACTACAAGTATTCAAGTGCGCGGCTCTGGAATCGGCGGCCGGTAGAAGACGAACCGCTACTTGTCGACCTCGACAAAATTCAATGGCGAAAGTAGATCTGACGGAGGGCGTAGCCTCAAATGCATTGAGAGGTCGCGGTAAGGCAGAGCCTTACCGCACGGGGGGCGGCGAAGCCGAGACGGGGAGGGTATAGGACGGGGCTTTCGGATTGGAACTGACGAGCGGTACCAGCGCCTGATACTGGCATTCAACTTCTTGAAGGCTGCGGACGAATTCAAATGCCCAAGGCGTAGCGTTAACTATCGCCTCAGCGTCGCTGAACTTTAGACGGCCAAATATGATTGGTTACTTATGTCCGCGCCGGCTCCCGCGATTGCCTTGCACAGGTGTGAACGCGTTTTCAAAGACATAATTCGCTACACGTCGGCCCTGCGTTATCCCCTCGGTCTTATCGAAACTCCAGTGGATCCCAAGATAGATTCGGCTCTGGCCGTTCTCTTCCTCAGCCTCGGAGAGCGTCGTGAAACTGCGCGGGATTAGTGGCCGCAGATGTCCGTGGTTGTCCGCCGTCACGCCGTTGAACTCATCTGAGACGAAGGTGAAAGCAATGCGATCGGTGCCGTAGAAGTTACGCAACGTCTGGAACAGCGCGCCTCCGAAGCCGGCATGGCCCGACGGATACGCCGGAAACGGCGGCGTGAAATTGTACCCGGTGAGATTGCTTGCCGGCGCGCCGAGTGGCGAATAAGTTACATCGCCGTGCGTCTCAGGATTCCCATCGCCGAGGCCAGTTGGGCCAGTCCCTTCGTCGGACTCGCGAATGCCAGTTACCGGACGCCAGTAATCGTAGAAATACTTTGATTCCCAGATCGCAATGCCTGCATCAGCCATCGCCGTATTAACCAACGCCATAAGCCGTGCCAGTTCCAGAACGTTGTCAGTGTTTCTATCCTCAGCGATTTTCATGGCGAGCTGGTTGTACAATCGTGGCGGCGCACACAAGCTCGGCGTTCCGTCGTAAGCCCAATAAATACCGATCTGGGTCTGCTCGACAGTGCGTTCGGTGGGCGTCACAATGCCATCGCCTCCGAGACGCTGCACCTCATTAAAGGCGCTTGTATATTCCTGACTGGTCAATGCCGGTGGAACAGGAACTCGGAACTGATTGCCTGACTGCAGGACGAACGGGTTTACGCCACCCCAGTGCGCACCGAGAGCGATAGGAATAAGGCTGATGGGATCCTGACGCCACCTTCCTGGCTGGTCACTTGGGAAGAAATCGATGCCGAAGCGAGGTTCTGGGTGTAGCGAGCCATCATTTCTTTTGAGCTCCAGAATTGCCGCAGCCGCCCCACGGCCGAGAGCGATACCGTTCGCCTTGGCGTGGCCGTCCGGGATCTGGCTAAGATCCTCCGCGAGTTCCTGGTCAAAGCTCGGCGCCTGGGAAGGAAAGCAAGCAACCAGAGTATCGTGAGCTGACTGAGCGATCGCGCTGTCCATCGATGTATCTTCATGCACCCGGGGAATGCCGCTAAAACTCCAGTAGCCTCCGACGATTGCGTTTATTGAGTCGAACATCGCTATGTGAACAATCGCCATCGCCCGGCTTGACCTGCCGGGCCCCAGTTGCTCCCCGAAAATCCGGATCTCTCCAGGAGGGATGGGAGTATGGTCGAGTCCACTCGCGTTGATCGCAACCTCATTCCAGTGATGGAAACGCATTAGTGTGTTCCCGCCGCGCGGAAAAGATTTCCGCTCCGGTAGTTGTACTTGCCGGGCGGGTTTGTAGCGTTCTCCCCATATCTTGTTGAAACTGCGCGCACCCTCCTGCGCTAATCCCGAAAAGGTGACGATTAGAGCAATCATTGCGATGGCCGGCACAAACAGTCTTCCGTTTGCCCGCAGAAATCTAAGGCTGCTGGTGAAGCCAACCTGACTCATAAATTTGCGTCTGCTGTGAGATTTGGGGGCCCGGGTTCCCAAGAGGGCAGCCCGCTTGGGGTGGATGGTGTCTTGGACGGACTCTTCTTTCATGGGGGTTCTCCTAAATTTGACTCGGGTTTAGATTTGGGTCCGAAACGGTTCGACCGTTCGAGGGCACTAACAAAAAAACTTTCGTTGATTGAATAGTCGGGATTGCTTCTGGTTGATCGAATAGACTCGAGACTGGTTCTTTTCGCTTACCGATTAACGATTCACGATTTACGACGTCGAGCCGGGTATTACCGCACGGGGAACCGCTGTGGGCTTTCGAAATCTGCGAGGAACAGCAGTTGCTCTAATTGTCTCTACTCTGGAGTTATTCTTATCACAATCCGTCTCAAGAAAAGGTTCAACCCGGTAAGTAGAATGTAGCTGACCGTAGTAAAAAAGAAGTCGCCGATTGTTAGTGGGAAGAGATACCTCATTGGCGCCATGTTCGGTGTGGCAATAGGTCGTAGGGTTCGTCAAACGTCTTATGCCCGTTTGGCTCGGTGGTCCGCAGACTCCAGGCCTGGTGAACCTCGATACTCTCCTCGGGTTGCGCGAATCTAAAGCACGCGTGGCGGTCGAGCGGGCGGGCGTGGTAGGACTTGAGACTGCCATTTTTGAAACTCATTTCGCAGTTGGTTGAACATGGCGGCATTCTGCTCGCGGAAATTGGCCTGCTCTCTTTGATCGATTGAGAGATCAAAAAGATACTCGCGCGTGCCGTCGTTGAGATACTTCCAACGGCCGCGACGCACGGCGTCCTGATTCGAGTTGCGCCAAAAAAAAGTGCGGTCGTAAGTGGCGCCTAACTCGCGACCTCCGGTTTCAGGGCGATGTGAAGTACTCTGCCCACCGTCAGGGGCTCGTGAATCTGAGATCTGAGATTTCGGATCTGAGATTTGAGATCTGAGAGCTCGTGAACTACGCCCTTCCCTAATAACCGGTAGCAGATCGTCGCCATCGAGCGGAAAGGCGGGATCGGGTTTAGTCTGTCCAGCCGCGAGAATCGTGGCGGTCCAGTCCATTGTGATCGACGTTTGCGCAGAGACGCGACCGGCGGGAACCACGCCCGGCCAACGTACCATCGCCGGCACCCTTATGCCACCTTCGTACAACGAAAACTTCTGCCCCCGGAAAGGCCAGTTGTAAGAGAAACGCTCACCGCCATTGTCACTAGTGAAAACCACCAGCGTATTGCGATCGAGGTTAGCCTTCGCGAGCGCTCCCAGTACCTCGCCAATCCCGTCGTCCAAACTCTGCATCATCGCGGCATAAGTTTTCAGAGAGCCTCCGGCCGTAAACCCATCATACCCGCGCCCTAGAGCGCGGCTCACGGCGATGTCCGTGGGACCTTCCCAGGGCCAGTGAGGCGCGGTGTAATGAAGACTCAGATAGAACGGGCGGCCACGGCTCTCGTGCTCCTCGCGTTGACCTCTCTGCGAGATGTATTCGACGGCTCGAGTGGTTAGCATGTTTGTCAGGTAACCAATGCGCTCTACGGGAATCTTTCCCTCAAAAAGATCGCCTTCACCCTCCATATCCTTGTGGGTAAAAAAGTCTACCGCCCCGCTCATGATCCCGAAAAATTCTTCAAAGCCACTTTGCACGGGGCCAAACTTTGGCAGATAACCCAAGTGCCATTTGCCGATGAGCGCTGTCTCATATCCGTTTGCCCTGAGCAGAGAGGCAATCGTAGGATGCTCGGGGGGAAGCCCCAAAGTCTCTAGTTTGTCACCCAGAATACTCCTTTCGTGCAACGGTTCTTCAAGGCCAACCCGAGTTCTCGCCGGGTAACGCCCGGTTATGAATGCACACCGCGTTGGCGTGCACACGGGCGATGCTGAATAGGCATTGACAAAGCGAACGCCCTCCCGGGCTAGCCGATCGAGGTTTGAGGTTTGGTAATCGGGGCGTCCGTAACAGCTTAAGTCGCCGTAACCAAGATCGTCGGCGAGTATGAAAAGGATGTTTGGACGAGGCGTCTGCGCTCGTGAGAGTTTTGGCACTGCTGCGATTGCTGCGCCCGCGATGGTGGCGCCGACAAATTCGCGACGACTGAGCTTGCGTGGCATGGCCGCAATCGTAAACGCTGAAGTGGCGGAAGACAAGACGGACGCAGGGGCGGGGCGACGGGGAGCGGCGGAGACTGTGAGATAGGGAGACGCAGCGACTAGTCAAAGGAGTCATAAGAATCCCATGAGAAGTATCAATAGACAGGCTCTCTCGTAGCTACCGGATAGAGACTCGTCAAAGAGGACAGAAGAGAAGTCATCGCCCAGCGCCGATTACGCGGCAGAACGTAGCCAGGCCAAGCGCTTGACGCCCGCCCCTCGGTTACCTTCTAACACGAACCGCCCTGAGAGGGCGTAAAGAACCTCGCCAGACCTGAATATCCGGAGGTTGAAACTGTAGCGCGAGTGAATACAGCGCGCGGCATGTTTGTGCTTCTTGCTGTGCCCTTTTCAGGGCGCGGTTGAGTTTTACGGACTAGATCCAGGGGCAGCGCGCAAAGCCAGTTGCCGGGGCCTACCCTTCTACCGCGCCCTCCGGCGGCTAGCTGAGTCGGCTCGGTGTTGGACTTTGGTCGGTTGCTTTCGGTAAGGTTTAAACGGATGGCAACGGTTGCGAGAAGATTTTTGATACGCGGCGGTGTGCAGGGCGTGGGCTATCGCTTCTTCGCGCAACGCGCCGCCGCGAAGCATCAAGTTGTCGGCTATGTGCGCAACGAACCCGATGGAAGCGTCGAAGTATTAGCAGAAGGTCCCGCGAGCAACATGGAAGCTTTCAAAAACGAGCTGGCGACTGGTCCGCAGTGGGCCAGAGTCGAGCAAGTAGAGGAAATAAATCTGGATCCCAGTGGAACATACAAATCATTTAGGGTTGAGCGATGAAACGTCCGAAGTCAGTTGTCAGTGGGCAATTGTCAGTAGTACTTAATTCTATATTTTCGGGGTTGCTCGTTAAGCTAACCACTGACCACTGAACACTACCGACTACTTACCAACGATGGACAATCTAAAAAAACTCATTCGCGAAGTGCCGAACTTCCCCAAAGCCGGCATTAATTTTTACGACATCACAACCTTGCTGAAGCGCCCGGAAGGGTTGCGCGGGGCCGTCGATGCGCTGGCAGCGGAATTTGAAGGAACAAAAGTTGACGCAGTGATTGGCGTCGAGGCGCGCGGATTTATTTTTGCGCCCGCCCTTGCCTACCACCTCGGAGCGGGCTTCGTACCAGTACGTAAGCCGCGGAAGCTGCCGGCCGAGTGTGCGTCTATCTCCTACGATCTTGAATACGGGCAAGACACACTAGAAATTCACCGCGATGCGATTGGTGACGGACACCGCGTGATCATTGCAGACGACCTCCTAGCTACAGGGGGCACCGCCAGGGCGGTCGTTGACCTGGTTGAGAGTTTGGGCGGAACGGTTGCGGGGTTAGTGTTCGTCGTGGAGTTGGAGTTCTTACCGGGCCGAAAGAAGCTTGAAGGCTATGACGTGCGGTCGTTGATTAAATATCAATCGTAAGAATGGTTCTAGCTTTGCGGTTTCCCGTATCGAGCCATACCTCGCAGGCTGCTGAAAAGCGTGGGAACGAACACGATCCACGAGACCTCACGAAATTAATGCGCTAATTCGCCTTACTTGGTGGATCGCTTTACTACTTCTGTTTGTCTTTCAGCAGCCTGCCAGGTCTTTACGGCCATTGAATGACCTTTGACTTTGGCTTGCTGGAGATAATGCTCAATGGTGGGGATTGACTACCCGAAACTTCGTTAGCGCTTCTCGCCGGCGTAGAAAGCTCACTACGGCTTCGACTCATCTCCATGCTTAGGGGAGCCGGTTTCGGCTGTTCCACAGTCACTGCTTGCTGCTCGAACTCTACCGGTCGCGAGAGCGCCCGTTGCTTCCGCGCGCGTGGGCCGGGGCGCGACATAGAGGTTGCTACAGAGAATTCACGATTATTATCAAGGGCCTCCGGGACTCTGTTGCCAGCGGAAGTCAATGACCTGGGGTGAGCGCGACTCTCAAATCCCCTCGTGGTGGCGTTGCCGGCTGGATCTTTTTCAGAACCTTCGGTGGATTCAAATCGGGAAGTTGACTCAACGCGCTTACTATCAATCGGGGTATCAGCACTTGTCTCCTCAATGTCCTTTGACGGAGGTGCTGTTGTTGATTCAGCTGTCGCTGTCGAGGAAGTTTCCACCGGGCCGAAAACATTCGTTTCAGATCCCGCAACTGGGTTGCTCGGCTCTGTCGGTAGGTTAGTGGTTCTCGTGACAGGCTCTTTTCGCCTGTCTTCCAACGATTTACCAATCTGCGGAATCAAGAGTGCGGCAATACCACCACAGACAAGTAATACCCCCAGTATTAGAGCTACGAGATTTTTCCGACTGGATGTGATACGAGCCACGAAGACTGATCCGGGATGGAACTCGGGCACCATCAAAGGGGGCGGATCTTTGATTTCCAGTAGAGTCTTTGAAGTTAGTAGTGGTTGCTTAATGATGGGGTGTACCTGAGCGGCCTCAGGATTGTCGCTCGGGAAAATATCTGCAGTCGGCTCGCTCTTTCTCACTGTGCTTTCTTCAGCCACCGGCGCTGGCTTCATCACCAAGATAGTCTCAGAATCCGTGGCCTCCATCACAGAGCTTTCCACCCCGCGGCCCTGACCGCCAGCTCGTCCAGGCTCCTCTTTCTCGGCTGGGCGAGGGAAGCGAGCGGGTTCATCAATCACGGCGGTGCAGGGACTTGACGCTTCTACCTGCTTTGTCGCACGGGCTTCTCGAAGCATGTCGCCAACATCCACGAAACCCCGGGCATCGGCCCACATCTCGGGCGGTGTTTCGGAGCTGCCGGTGGCAGCGAGGTCGGCGCCATTTTCCAGGAGTAGCCACACGACCTGAGAATGACCAAAAAACGCAGCCAGAGCGAGAGCATTGAAGCCATCCGATCTTTTCGCGTTGACCTCGGCTCCGCGATCAAGCAGCCTCTGCACCGTGCCCGCTAAGCCATCACAGGCAGCGCGCATCAGTGGCGTCATGCCATGGTCGCTAATTGAGCCACGGTCGGGCCCTGTAACTGTGACTTCGCCAACCGGTCGAGCTTCGATTTTTCCTGAGATACCAGTCTCTGCCGGCTGCCTTAATTCATTGGTCCCGTGTTCGAGTTTTTTTGCTCGTGTCACTGCGCCTGACATCTTCATACTCCCCTGCTGGTTTTAGTGCTCAACAGTGATCCGGTCACCTGGTTGAATCAGTGGATCTGCCAGTTTACCGGTATTGATATCTTTCAGCTTGTAACTGGTTGAAGCTAGAAACCCCTCGTTATCCACACGCGCGACGTGTGCTTCTTTGGATTCGCGACTCAAACCTCCCGCCGCAAGGAGGGCCTGTGTGAGAGTCAAACCTGGTCGAAATTGTATTTCGCCGGGCGACTTGACCTCGCCCCCAACATAAAAGAACTGTTTGGGGTTTGCATGGACCGTTATTACATCACCGGAACGAACAAGCAGATTCATCTCCGCTGATTTGGAGAGATCGACAACTACCGCCTCACCAGTCTCGTGCTTGGTGACAGTGGCGCGTCCGGCCTCGGGCGCCGGCTGCGCGTCGGCAATTACGACATAAAGGGGAATAGCTTCGCGGCGCAGCAGTTTGGTGCCGGGCTCCTTTACGAATCCGCTGACGATAATTGCATGACTAAGATACTCACGAATGCCGACCAAGACTCTGGGATTCTCGTTGACAGCCCGGCGTTTTAGATCAGCCTCTAATCGAACCCTCGTCTCCTCCACCGTAAGTCCGGAAACCTGCAGCGGCTCAGGAAGAATTGGGTGCTCAAGCAGTCCAGACGGGGTGACTGTAAATAAGGTTGATTGAGTCGCCGGCTCATCGCCCAATCGCACATCAAGAACGTCACCCACACCAATGCGGTAGACTCGTGTCAGCTCATTTCTGGTAGTTGGCGCTGACCTTGAATTGTTTGGACGCAAATCTTCCGAAACGTTTAGCGAAACCGGAACGCCGGCTGCCGTGTCGTTCTTCGGGAGCGAATCGTTCGAGGCGTTTGACGAAAGTGGATTTGCTACTGTTGAATCTTTCACAGGGAATCGGGCTGGCTTCAACTTCCTTCCTGCTAGAACGTACGCTTCATCAAGCCTTTCGCGAGCCTCCTTGTCCTTTGGATTGACCTTAATCGCGTTCTCAAAGGACCGAATAGCTTCCTCCCAGCGCCCCTGGTCGAAAAGTGCAAGACCGAGACCATAGTGGGCGTCACCGTAGTTGGGGTTGAGTTGGACCGCCTTTTGAAATAGCTCCGAAGCCTGTCTGAAAAGTCCCCCACGGCCATATTTCACACCAAGCTTATAGAGTCGCTTTGCTTCGGCACTCGCTTGCGACGGAACGTCCTGAGTTTTCGACTTATTTTCTATCTTATCCGACGGACTGGAACCGTTGGAGGCGAGAATGGCGTCGCCCTGCGGCGCCGCAATGGTAATGTTCGCCTGTCCTGGTGTGGCTTCGGAATGACAGAGGATTGCGAGAAAAATAGTGAGAGCTGCTGAGTACTTATGCATGACCTACTCCCGGATTAGCAACCGTAACTCGGTTTATCCGAAGCGCCGGCTTCGAGACTTAACCTACGATTTAGAGAGAGCGAAAGACTGATGGGGAAGAGCGACGACACTGATGAGGGGGCATCAGTCAGATTCACAGCAAGTCTTTTGAGTGTTTATACCACTTTCGCAGCGAGTGTCAAAGCTTTTCACCCCCAGTTTCCAACCCCATGGACAGACACTTTTTTTGGACGCGGCGACCCTTCTTGGTCTCAGAACCGAGGAGCCGTAATTCCTGACCGCGAGTTAGCGAGCCTTGAGCGTTTTTATGGAATCGCTGAGTTGTGACAGCTAGTGATTTAGTAAATTCTTGATGCTTGGTCCCCCATATTCCCAGTGGCCGTGCCTTTACCATTGACCCTTCACCATTTACTATCTACCCGCACGTGCTCCCGTAGCTCAGTTGCATAGAGCGTCCGCCTCCTAAGCGGAAGGTCGCGCGTTGGAATCGCGCCGGGGGCACCATTAAACTCAATAACTTACGAGCATTCCACACCCCACCAAAGCTCTCTGTCCCGCAACTGTCCCGCACGAGACGAAGCGCAAGACGGTGCTCAGCACACAAGATGAAAAGAAGCTGCTGGATAAGTGCAACACTGACAAGCGCCGACATTTGAAGGCAAT
>JBPCMM010000175.1:0-10560 GCA_051002255.1 Pyrinomonadaceae bacterium | reverse complement strand
AAATGAGCATAACCACCTCAACTAACCCAGTCGTACAAGCGATCGTTAGCGGCAGCGCTCCCCAGCCGGCGCGGTTAGCAGCCGCCAGCGGATTGTTGCCGCTGCCCCAAGCGGATCTGCTCGAAGTGCTGGTGGCCCTGCGCGAGTCTGACGACGCTGAGATTGCCGAAGCTGCCACGTCCACTCTGGCTTCACAGGAGAACGAGGACCTGCTAACTGCGGCAAGAGCGGTGGACACTTCACCAGCCGTACTCGGGTTTCTGGGAACGATGACCAGCAGCCGCGATGTGTACGAAGCGGTGATCCAAAACAGCAACACACCGGATGCAGCTATTGCCAAGATTGCCGGCATCGTTACCGATGGCTCCCTACTGGAATTAATAGCTATCAATCAGCAGCGCCTGGTGCGCACGCCCACGATCATCGATGCCATTCTGGGAAACTCAGCGCGGTCCGTGGAAGCGGAACGCCGGGCCCGCGAAACAAAAAAGGAGTTTTTCGAGAAAGAACGCGGCGCCCGCCAGATCGCCGACGAACTGAGAGCGCAAGGAAAGACGGCAGCGGCAGAGTTTTTTGAAACTGCTGAACTTAGTACGGCAACCGGCGCCATGAGTCTCGAAGATGCCTGGGTGATTGCGCAACACATCGAAGTCTCAGATGCCGACCTCGATGATTCATGGCTGCCCATGGAGCGCTATGAGGAATTGGCGCCTGAGAGTGCTGCAGAACACGCCGCCGCAGTGCAGCGCGTCATTGAAAGCGAACGCCTGGAGTCTGGATTCGAAGTCCAACCCGAGCGCATCGCGCTGATCCGCCAACTCATGAATATGAATGCCAGAGATCGCGTGAAGCTGGCCCGGAAAGGCGACCGCGAGGCACGCAGCATTTTGATTCGCGATTCCAACCGCATTGTCTCAGCGGCCGTAATTAACAACCCGCGCATCACGGATCACGAAGTCGAAAACATTGCTTCTATGCGCACCGTCTCGCACGAGGTCTTACGCTTGATTTCTTTGAACCCCGCCTGGGCACGCTCTTACACGATCATTCACCACTTGTGTCGCAACCCCCGCACACCCATTCCTACGGCAATTGGCATCCTTCCCCGCATTCGCACCAAAGACCTGCAGCATATCTCGCTGAACCGCAACGTGTCTGAAGCAGTCCGCCGTCAGGCTCTTCGACTCTCGCAAGCGCGCTCTGGTCAATGAGGCAAAGGTTTCAGCCACGGTCGCAATGAATAAAATTTCAGAACGCGCATTTTCGAAAAATTTGGCCTTACGGCCCATCAGCGCTAAAGTCTGCATGTCACCTGGTAAAATCGCTCTGGCCCGCCTGAGGACGGTGTGCCATAATCCGCTCGCTTCAAAAATCCGGCTAAGATCGTTCTAGACATTCAACTCAGGTCAGAACCTGGAGCGGTAGCGACCGGCTCGACTAATCGCCCCGGGGGTGAATATTAACCGGAGTGAACCCGGTCGATACCGCTCCCGGTTCTGACAGAGCGGCGCAAATACCAACCAAAAATTTCCATGCCTGGAGAAAAAGCCGATTGGAGATCTTATGTTGCTCGCTAAACGCATCCTGAACTCAAGCGTCGCGCTCTGTTTCGTTATCGGGTTACTTCTGTCCAGCCAGTCGCTTTCCCCAGCTCAGCAGCGCAACACTGACTTTGCAGGCGCGCTCCGCTATCGCTACATCGGCCCGGTCGGCAATCGACTCACTTCAGTTGTCGGCATTCCCGGCCAACCGAATATCTATTTCGTTGGCGCGGCGTCGGGCGGCATCTTCAAGACCACGGATGGCGGCGTTCATTGGGAACCGATCTTCGATGAGCAGCCCGTGTCGTCGATAGGCTCCCTGGCGATCGCACCATCCGATCCGAATATTGTATGGGCGGGCACGGGCGAAGCGTGGATTCGCAGCCACATCTCGGTGGGTCAGGGTATCTACAAATCCACCGATGCAGGAAAGACCTGGACGTTAATGGGTTTGGAAAAAACCGGTCGAATTGGCCGCATCGTGATCGATCCTAGGAATCCGGACATCGTACTGGCGGCGGCGTTGGGCCACGCGTACGGACCACAGCAGGAACGAGGAGTGTTTCGTACCGTCGATGGGGGCAAGACATGGGAGCGTGTGCTCTTCACCGATGAGAACACCGGGTGTTCAGACTTGGTCATGGATCCCAGCAATCCACGTATCTTGTTTGCCGGCATGTGGCCGCTGGTGATTCGTACCTGGGGACGAGAGAGCGGCGGCCCAGGAAGCGGTCTCTTCAAATCCACCGATGGTGGGGTTACCTGGAAGAAGCTGACGGGCCGCGGACTACCCTCGCGCGCCACCGGGAAGTTTGCGCTGGCCATCGCGCGCTCAAACCCAAACCGAATCTATGCCCTGATCGAAACTGGCGACGGAGTTCCCTTGAATGGCAAGGAAACTGACCGCGGCAAAATGTGGCGCTCTGACGATGGAGGCGATAGTTGGCGGCTAATGAGTTACGACCGTAACATGGGCGGTCGCACCCACTATTACTTCCGCACAGAAGTCTCACCAGACAACCCAAATGAGACTTACTACCTGACCGCGGGCTTCGCAGTTTCACTCGATGGCGGCGAAACGGCGAGAATGGCTTCGTTTGCCGGCAGTCCCGGAGGCGACAATCACGACATTTGGATCGATCCCTCGAACGCCAACCGAATGGCGGTCGCGAATGATGGCGGCGTGTCGATTTCCGTTAACCGGGGCAGGTCATGGTATCGCGTGCAGCTTCCCATTGCGCAGATGTATCACGTCACGGTGGACAATCGCATTCCTTATTACGTGTATGGGAACGAACAGGACGATCCGTCTTATCGGGGACCAAGCCGGACCGCGAGTGGAGGTTTCGGAGGCGGTCAAATACCCAGGAGTGCGTGGCACGCAGTCGCAGGCGGCGAAAGCGGTTGGGCCACTCCCGATCCAGTTGACTCGAACATCATCTGGTCGAGCGCTTCGGGCTCCGGCAGTGTCGGCGGCATCGTTGAGCGTTACGATCTGCGCAACGGCCAGGCGCGCAATGTTGAGGTTTGGCCGGATCAAACCAATGGCTCGCCTGCCGGGGAACTGAAGTACCGATTTATCTGGACCTTTCCTTTGACGATCTCGCCCCACGATCATAAAAAGCTCTACGTGGGCAGCCAGTATGTCCATCAAACCACTGATGACGGGCAAAGCTGGCAAGTCATCAGCCCGGATCTGACCACCAATGACAAGAGTAAGCAGGGATTCTCCGGTGGCTTAACCGGCGACAACATCGGAGTAGAGTATTTCTCGACCCTCTTTGCGATCGCTGAATCACCCAAAGAAAAAGGATTGATCTGGGCGGGCAGTAACGACGGTATGGTTCACATCACGCGTGATGCTGGAAAGAACTGGAGCAATGTAACGAAGAACATTCCTAACCTTCCGCCTTTCGGAACAGTTAGCAACATCGAGGCGTCTCGCTACGAGGCCGGCGCGGCTTATCTCACGCTCGATTTCCATCAAATGAACAATCGTGATCCGTTTATTTACAGAACTAAGGACTACGGAAAGACCTGGAAGCTAATAACGAACGGCATTCCGCCGAGCATGCTGAGTTATGCCCACTGCGTTCGCGAAGATCCCACAAAACCGGGCTTGTTATATGTTGGCACGGAGAATGGGCTCTACGTCTCTTTCAACGACGGCGAGAACTGGGAGTCGTTGCAGTCGAATCTGCCACGCGCGCCGGTCTATTGGATGGTAATTCAGGAGCACTTCAACGATCTCGTGGTTAGTACCTATGGTCGTGGCTTCTGGATTCTTGACGATCTAACCCCAATTCAGCAGATGACCGACAGCGTGCGCAACGCTGATGCTCACCTATTTCCTTCACGACCAACGTATCGGTTCAGACCTGCAACTGTTCCGGTCACGATGTCCGACGATCCCACCGCAGGTCAGAACCCGTCCTACGGCGCAGCCATCAGCTACTACTTGAAGTCCGCTCCCAGTGGCGACGTGACTATCCGGATTTCAGACTCTCGTGGACAAATTGTGCGTACATTGACGGGGACGAAGAATGTCGGCATCAATCGCGTAACCTGGGACTTGCGTGGTGAGCAGTCAACGGAAGTTAAGATGCGCACCAGCCCGGCCCATGCCGCCGAGATTACGGTTGGCGCCGACGGAACGCGCGCAGCACCTGGAGCGCCACGCATGTCTGTGCTGCTGCCGCCGGGAACTTACACGGTGAAGCTTTCCGCGGCTGGACGGGAACTGACTCAGCCCCTCATCGTTAGGAAAGATCCAAACTCCTCAGGCACCGAAGCAGAGATACAAACCCAAGTCACAACGCTGCTCGATATTCGCAACGATCTGGAAAGAGCCGCTGATATGGTCAACCAGATCGAACTCATCCGCAGTCAGCTCTATTCGATCATCACTCTGCTCGCGGGCGGGAGCGGTGATCGAGTCAGAACGGAAGGCGGTAACAACCAAGTCAGAACCGAGAGCGGTAGCGACCGGGCCGAAGGCTCAATGTCGAGAGCAGTAACATCTGGCTCCGAATTTAAATACGCAGCAATCAAAGCCGCTGCCGACGCACTCGACACTAAGCTCATCGACATTGAGGAGAATCTGATCCAGCGCAAGCTGACCGGCCAGGGCCAGGATACAGTTCGCTGGCCCCCAAAACTGCTTACCAAGATCAATTATGTTGCAAACGGACTAAGCGGTTCCGACTTCGGTCCCACTACACAGCAACGCGAAGTGCATGCGCTCTTCAAGCAGCAGCTGTCATCACTTCGCCAACGCCTCGACGACGTGCTAAACAAAGACCTCGATGCCTTCAACCGTGCGCTCCGCGACCGTGGCATCCAAAACGTCATGCCGCGAGTGCCATAGGCATATTGGAGCGCGTCGATTTGATCAGCGCTATCAAAAGCGGCAGCAAATTGCCGCACGGTTTTCAGCCTGCGAAAGGAGTCTGTCGGAAAAGGCATCTGCTGCCCTCTCATTCACACCGGTGCTTCAGCCCGGTGATCTGGGCGCGATAAGAATCACTGAACCGTTTAACGGTTTGCTTAGCGCCGGCTGCACTTTCTTGCGAGAACACTTTTCCGCAGAAGTTCATCAGACCCCACAATTTGAATCTCCGGCCAACTAGAGCACGCCCCCAAGAAAAACCGTTGAAACGGTTCCTCTACTCGGTTGGCCCTTCGCATCACCGGGCTAAAGCCGCGGTGTGAATGAGAAGCCGGAAATGCCACGATGACATGCATCGGAACGCGCCCTGATTTGGCTATGGTCGTAAATGGTGCTACAGCAATCTTGCGGTTAAGCTACTAACGCGGTGCTCGGAGCCACCAACGCGGTGCGTGGAGTGTATGTCTCGGAGATAATGACTTCGGCGCCGGCCACATCCAGGGGCTTAGAGAAGAAATAGCCCTGACCGCTCTGGCAGTTGAGGCTGCGCAGCAAGGTCAGCTGTTCCTGAGTCTCGACCCCTTCTGCCACCGCATCCATGCCCAAATTCTCCGCCAGCATCAGGATGGTGCGCACGATCTCCATATTCTCCTTATCCATGCAGTTAACGAAGGAGCGATCGATCTTCAGCGTATCAATCGGGAAACGATGAAGGTAAGTCAGGGATGAATAACCCGTGCCGAAGTCGTCGATGCTCAATCTAACACCCAGAGCGCGCAGTTGGAAAAGCATCGCGGCGGCTGACTCAAAATCGTCCATCACCATGCTCTCAGTGATTTCAAGTTTTAGGTACGCCGGATCAACTCCGGTCTCCGTGAGGATATCTCTGACCTGATCGATTAGATCCGGTTGCGCAAACTGTCTCGCCGAAAGATTAACCGTCATGTAGAGAGGCTTGTCGGCGGGGAACTTCTCTTGCCAACGCTGAATCTGGAAGCAAGCTTCTCTGAGTACCCACTGACCAATCTGCACAATTTGTCCACCCTCTTCGGCGACAGGAATGAAATCCAATGGGGAGATCAAACCGCGCACTGGGTGCTGCCAACGCACCAGGGCTTCGAAGCCGCAGAGCCGGAAATCATCAAGCGCCACGATAGGCTGATAGTGGATAAAGAACTCCTGGCGTTCCTGGGCCATACGAAGATCGGTTTCGATCTGCAGGAGGTTGAGAGCGTGATCGTGCATCTCTTCGTCGAACATTTCATGACGGGCCTTGCCCAACGATTTGGAGCGGTACATCGCGGTGTCAGCGTCGCGCAGGATTTCATCAGGTTCGTCGTAAACCAGCGAACTGGGAGCGATACCAATGCTGACCGTGGTGAAGACGTCGCGGCCGCTCAGGTTGAAAGGTTTCTTGAGTTCCTGGTGAATTCTTTCAGCGACCAAGATCGCTTCCTTCTCTTCATGGATCTCTTCCAGAAGGATCGTGAACTCATCGCCACCCACTCGCGCTACCGTATCTCCCGGGCGCAAACAGGTCTCCAGCCTGCGGGCGATGCCAACCAGTAACTGGTCGCCGATCATGTGTCCGAGACTGTCGTTAACCAGCTTAAAGCGGTCCAGATCGAGGAAGAGTACGGCAAACAATAACCCAGGCTTACGCTTCGCTCGGGCAATAGTGAACTTCAAGTGGTCAATCATTAGGGCGCGATTCGGAAGGCCAGTCAGCGCATCATGGAAGGCATCGTGCAGCAGCTTCTCCTCGGCTTCCTTGCGATCAGAAATGTTTTGTATTTGAAAGATTAACTGTGAGGACTCGCGATTCGCCATCTGGACTTGCGAAACGCTCCAGAGCACCGACACGACGCGTCCGTCTTTGTGAATACACCTCGTTTCGCTGTGGAAGTTTGGGACTTTGCCCTTGATCAAGTGTTCCAGCTTGGCCATTGAAGGCGCACGGTCATCAGGATTGACGAACTCCTCAAAATCTCTGGCGAGCAGTTCGAGCTCCGAGTAACCGAGAATTTCGCACAACGACGAGTTCACCTTATGCCAGCGCCCGTTTGGCAAGACCAGCGCCATGCCAATAGCGGCGTGGTCGAAGGCGACGCGAAACAGTTCCGTGCTTTCGCGTAAGGTCGCGTCCGAAGATGTTGCCACCTTGGCCTCAGAGGTGGCCTCAACCGCTGCTTCCGTTGTTGCCTCCCTGGGTAAATGGTATGTGCAATAGAGCACGACCATGGTACTGATGACGACGACGAGGGTATTGAGCCACCACTGTCCAATGAAGGTTCCGGCGGCCACCGCCAAAGTTGTGCTGAGAAGTGTGGCTAAAACTAGACGCACTGCGTTTCCGGCAGCCACAGACTTCTTAGGGACCGCCGCGAAGGGAAGGGTGGCTGGCCACACGATCTGTTTGTTTTCTGAATTTTCACCCGCACGTGACATATTGTTTACCGAGATTCTTGACGAGGAGTTAGAAAGGACGGCTGCGCCGGGGGGCAGCACATGGCATGCTTCTGCACCCCGCATGCCGCTCGGAAACGGGGATGCACCGCAGGCGATTCCTGTTGTTTATTGGGGTATTTGAGGCGTGAAGTTCTCGGGTAGTGGCAGGTAGTGTCAGAAAGAAAGTAACGATTTCACGGCGAGACTGCTATTCGGTCATTTTGAAGGCACTCGGGGAGAGGTTTTTTGCGCTGGCTGAGGGCACTCGCTGACTGTCGAAGCGCCCCGAGCGGGAGCAACTTGGCGGAGTTGGTCGGGCAACTCCAGGTCCGAGATCACCAATCCTCTTTAGCTATGTATTTGAGGACGCTTTTGATGGAGGTGACGGTATAGCTGCCGTCCTTTTTCCTTACCGGGATGTGGCGATAGCGGCCGGTTGACATTTTATGCAGCGCGGCGGCCACTGAATCCTGCTCGTGAAGCACTTCGGGATTTGGGCTCATCAAATCTTTTACCGCCGCACCCGGGGAACGCGCCTCCGCCCCGGTCATCTTGCGCAACACGTCCCGCTCGGTAAAGATTCCTGCCAAATTGCCGTCATTCAAAACCAGGGCACAGCCCGAGTTTGAGTTCTTCATGAGCAAGACAACCTCGATGGCCGGTGTGTCCGGAGTCACCGAGATCGATTCTTCCTGATCCAGCCGGCCCAAATTATCGGCCATCACGGAGCGCGCCAGACCTTCGGCCGCGTCAGCGCGGGGCACATCGAGATCGCGAAATGGCGATAAGCAATTGTCGCAGCGATCGGTGCCGTCGATATTTTCGTGGCCACACGATGGACAGTTCATGATCGATCTCCAATCCCGCTGAGTTTGCGCGCACCGATTCTATAACTCAACGCGTTGAATAACCAACGTCTGCAGAGTGTGAAGCTATCATAGCGTCCGAGGATGTTGAGCCGCTTCTGTCAACCCAATTGTCGAGGCGCGGCAGCAAGTGAGGATACGACTCTTTCCCAGGTCGCGCCCACGAGTCTATGTCATGAACGCGAATGGCACGGGTGTGACACGGCTCACGACAAACTCAGCGATCGACGCTGAGCCGGCGTGAAATTCAGGCGGACGGCAATTCGGAGATTTATTCAATGAAACGCGAATGGAACGGGCGTAATGAGGCTGACAAACGATTCCAGTTGGGACCTTTCGCCCCACTGGTAGAAACTATCCGCAGATTACGCGGATTCCAAATACGACTTTTGTCTGGGGCTTGGGCCGTTGAAGATCAACAAGATTGCGAGTACCCAAGCCCAAAAAGGCCTAAGACTAAAACCCAACAACCCAGCAGCTATTTTGAATCTGTCATCTGTGTAATCTGCGGATTACCTATTCCACCACCCACGTGTCGCCGCTGTTGAGGAGCTTGTCCAGGCTGCCCGGACCGTTCTTCGTGATGGCGGCATCGATCTGGTCAACCATCATTTCTTCATAGGTGGCGCGTTCGATAGCGCGGAAGATGCCCACCGGCTGCGGAAAATCGGGTTGCTCCATGCGAGCCAGCATGAAGGCCACGGACGGATCATGAAGGTAGATGTCGTGTACCAGCAGATCGGCTTCGCTGATGCCATTCTCGCCAATCGTTACCATTTCCGGATGCGCACCATTCATCCGGATTCCCCTGTCACGGTCTTTCCCAAAGATCATCGGTTTGCCGTGCTCGAGATAAAGCACGCGATCCGACCTTACGCTCCTCTCAGCAAATTGATCAAAGGCGTGATCGTTAAAGATATTGCAGTTCTGATAGACCTCGATAAAAGAAATTCCTTTGTGTTTCGCCGCAGCTTCAACTACCGACCCGAGATGTTTGACATCGATGTCAATCGAACGAGCCACGAAGGTCGACTCGCTTGCTATGGCGAGTGAAAGAGGGTTGATCGGGTAATCGATGGTCCCCAGCGGCGTTGACTTTGTCTTCTTGCCGAATTCCGAAGTGGGACTGTACTGGCCTTTCGTCAGACCGTAGATACGGTTATTGAATAGGATGTAATTGATGTCGAGATTGCGCCGGATCGCGTGCATAAAGTGGTTGCCGCCAATCGACAGGGCGTCGCCATCGCCGGTGATCACCCAGACGCTGAGATCTGGGTTGCCGCACTTGATCCCCGTGGCAATCGCCGGCGCGCGTCCATGAATGCTGTGAAAGCCATACGTATTCATGTAATAGGGAAAACGCGACGAGCAGCCGATGCCGGAAACAAAAACGATCTTCTCGCGCTGGATGCCCAACTCGGGCATCACTTTCTGTACGTTATTGAGAATTGCGTAATCGCCGCAACCTGGACACCAGCGCACTTCCTGATCGGAAATAAAATCCGCTTTTTTAAGTTGCCCTGGAGGCGGAGCTATCTTGCCCGAAACCGCTGAGCCAACTTCACTGTCGGCCGAAACCGCTTGCTCAACGATCGGCTTGTTCCCGTTTCCGCTGCCACTATGACCATTTCCAGTTGTGCTCATGAATTTTCCTTGGATTCTAATTCCGCGACTGCGGCTTTCCAGTTTTCTATGTCCCCCAGTTGAACGGCTTTATCGATGCCCAAATTCTCAAGCAGCATCGCTAAAACAGTGAGTCTCTGGCGTTCGTCGACAAAGATTCCGCCGACATACTCTATCTTCTCAGGCGCTTGGTAAATTCGCTTGTTGAACTCGTCACCTTTCCACTCGCGACCTTCCCGCTCAATCTTCCATTCAGCGGGATCAAAGTCTTCGACGTTCAAGATGCTCGCTGGCATACGTCTTTGTTAGGTTTTCACGCCATTTGTGGCGCGATCCGCGTAACCTTTGTATGTGTCTCCTAATTTTACTTACAGTCTTTTTAGTGCTGCTTCGTGTGATTTCGTGGAGCGAGTTTTTGCCTACAAGAAGGCGCGATCCACGAAATCAAACGAAAAATCACCAACTCAAGGCGCTCCCAGTTTACAAATACTCCTCAACTTTTCTGACAATCTCCCGGATCTGGAAAGGCCGTCCTTTCACCTTTGAGAAGACAACCGCGTCGACCAGATACTTCGCGCGTATCATGGTCGCGAGCTGTCCCAGGTTCATCTCCGGCACAATCACCGTCTCAAATCCCGCCAGCACCTCGCCCAGATTTTTGGGGAAGGGATTAAGATAACGAAGATGCGCCGAT
>JBPCMM010000174.1:0-9144 GCA_051002255.1 Pyrinomonadaceae bacterium | reverse complement strand
AATCGGCAATCGGCAATTGAAAATCGGCAATACCCTGGCTGAGTGTGTGCCCAATTTCAGCGAAGGTCGCAGGATTGAAATAGTCGAGCGTCTGGCACACGCAATCGCGGGGGTTAAGACCGCATGCGTGCTGGACACGCACATGGATCCGGATCACAACCGATCTGTGATTACCTTTGTGGCGGCGCCGGAGATGGTTGTGGAGGCTGCGGTTCGGGTCGTAGCTGTGGCAGCCGAATTGATCGATATGCGGCGCCACACGGGACAGCACCCTCGGCTGGGTGCTACGGATGTACTGCCCTTTGTGCCTGTTCGCGGTGTGACTCTTGACGATTGTGTGAAGCTGGCCCATCAGGCGGGCGAACGGATCGCGCGAGAGCTGAGCATTCCGGTCTTTTTTTATGAGCGGGCGGCCCTGAAACCGGATCGCGTGAACCTTGAAAACGTCCGCCGTGGCGCGCTTGAGTTGTTGCGCGAGCAGATAGCGCTCGAACCCACTCGCGCACCCGATGTCGGCCCCTTAAGGGTGCACGAAACTGCGGGCGCAATCGCCGTGGGTGCTCGACCGTTTCTCATCGCTTTCAATGTCAATCTTCGCACTTCCGATCCGGCCATCGCGCGCCGGATTGCCCGCGCAGTCAGGGCTCGACATGGAGGACTTCCTTTTTTGAAAGCCCTGGGATTTGAGTTGAGCACGCGCGGACTGGTGCAGGTCTCCATGAATCTGGTGAATTACGGAGAGACCGGGATGCGTCAAGCCTATGACGCCGTATGTCGTGAAGCTGACAAACTCGGTGTGGAGATCGTGAGCACCGAGATAGCCGGCCTGGTGCCGGAGAACGCTCTCGACAAGGATGCCGAGTATTTTCAGAAGTTGGAGAATTTTACGGAGGACAAGATCTTGGAATCGCGCATGCGAGCGTGCGAATAACGGAAATCCAATTAGCCGCGGATCACGCGGATCAGAACCAAACGAAAGGCTTTGAATCGAAGAATACAACCAGATCATTTATTTATCAGTTCCTTTTCAGATCCGCGTTATCGGCGTAAATGCACGGTTAATTTTCCCCTGATCCGAGCTTGATCATCGCCGCACGCAACCTCCGATGTCGCTGCATCAACTTCAAATACCTAGCCTCGTCCGCCGCCGCCTTCGCACGAATGATTCGAACCACAGCTTGCCTCTCGCTATCACTCCAGCGGTTCAGATCGGGAATGAGGTCAAGCACGACCGCGAAATCACTTAACGCTGAAAGCTCAACCTCACTCCAATTTCGAATACGAATACCCAGGGCCCGGGCCACCTTCTCAACTGACGCATCGCGGATTTTCTGCGCATCGCCACCGAAACGTGTCGCCATTCGGCGTTGGACCGCCAGGCCCACGCTGCGAACCTGGAAACGATCCCAATCCCCAACTGTCGACTCGTCTAGTTCGAATATCATTGGGCCACCGGCGAGCCGGCGCAACACCGCTTTCGATGTGCGATAAGAAGGTCGCCGAGACATTTTTCTTTCCTCAACCAGAGTTAGCTTGAGCAATTCCGGACGGGTGGGCCGAAACCCAAGTTTCCGATAGAACCAGAACGCTCCTGACTCGATACCTTCGTCGTTTTCATGCCCGATCTGATAAGGGTCAAGCGAGAAGGCCGTGACGCCCAGCAGGTGGCGAAAGATGTTCAGTGTACGCGCGTAGATCCAGGCGGTCTCGCCGTCGCGAAAGCTGTAGTACAGATTGAAGCCGCTCTCCATGCGCTCAAACAGAGATAGCCCCTCGAAGTAACCTACCGGCACTCCGTTTTTGAAAATCATTGCGGCATGGTAGACGCGTAACGGCAGCCTGAGTCCTGGCGGAACTCCTATCACAAAGAGGTCCACGCCACGGCCAACGCTTACCTTGAAAACTCGTTTCGCATCGCCATGTGTGAATCCATAAAGCTCGCGATAACGCACGGTAGAGGTTTCTCGCGTCATGTCGAGGATGGCTCTGCCCTTTCGTGCAGAGAGTCTTTTCAGAGGAGGCGGTGGCGATTCATCCCGCAATGATATGTCACGTCTCTGGATCAGAGGTTGCCGGTGATAATAGACTTCCCTGACCGGCAGCTTCATCCATGTGCGCGTGGCCCTATACGAAGGAGTCCAGCGGACGTAGAGTTTGAGCGAATCGTAAAGCTCAGCTCGCTCGGTAAGGGAAAGCGATTCGAATCTTTGAATCAGCCACGCGAGTTCACTGATCCCGCGACCCTTAACCGAAGCTGCGCGCAGCCATTCAACGTAAGGCACGTTTGCCTCAACAAAAGCATCCTCTTCGAGCAGCGGCATAAACCTGGGCCAGGTTGCCGCCAGTCGGTTCTCCTCTTCGAACCAATCCCAGTCGAATTTCACCTGAGCTGGATGCCGCTTCCACAACCAGCGCACGATGTTGTAGGTGAAGGTATCGGTGAGGAATGTTCCGGAAATGCCCGACACCTCCGGGTTATCCAAGGGCGAGAGATCGGCATCCATGTCGCGCAATAGCTTTACTCGATCGCCGAAAGAGGAAAGCGTTTTCTCCACCTGCCGAAGAATTTCCGCGGTCTGGGGGTAAGCTCTGATAAACAGCAGTATCTCGTGAAAGCGAATTAACGCTTTGGCATCCCTGAACTTCTGACGGGCAAGTCGAGAAAGAATTCCCTCGACTCTTTGTTCCTGACCCCTGCCAAACTCGCGCTTTAGTTCATCGAGTTGATCGAGCAGTCGATTGATTGTCTTGGTTGGCACAGTGTCGACAAGTCTGAGGTTCGGCACATCAGATTCAGAGAAAAGGTACCTGATCCTGAAAGGGTCAAACAGCGCCGCTCGACCAAATCAAACGTAGAGTCGCCCGATCCACGAAAGGAACACTAACAGGACTTTGTGCAAATACGTGTTGTTTCGTGGATCGTTCCCTGCTGATCAGTAAAATCTCGTTGCGATTCGACAACACATTGAGTCTGCCTGCGAATCACAAATGCCTGCGGAAGAACGTCGCAATCTTCCAGGCGTCAATCGCCTTCCACGGCATTTCACCAGTCGTGTAATGACCGCAGGGTAGCCAGACAACGTCGAGCGGCAGATCATATCGCTGCACCTCAGCTATGACCTCGTGGGAAAGCTTAACCGGAAAGGTCAGATCGTAGCGCGCTGAAATGAACCGCATCGGACGTCGCCCCAGGGCGGGCAACCTGGGTATGAAAGGCATCGGACTAATGGGACTCCAGTACTCGCGCAACTCATCAAGAGTTAAGTGATTGCCAAAACCCTCCCGCACGTGAAGCGTCGACATTCCGTGCCAGGCGACGTCGGCAACATAACCAGAGACGTGATTGAAAGTGCCCGCGACGATCTTAGGATCGTGAGCAAAAGCAAGAAACGAGATGCAGGAGCCAATGCTCGTCCCGAGCACGCCGATGCGGTCGTAGCCGGCTTCGGTAAGCCATCTGACTGCGGCGCGTGTGTCGAGCACCGCCTGCCGAAACGACTGAATCGTGCGACCGACGTTGGGACTGACGAGATGGTCCGCACGTTCGAGTTCTAGTGGACGTCGCTCCTGATGATAGGGAACTGTTAGTCGCAAGGCCGAGATCCCCAGCAGATTAAAGATGCGGCAAGCTTCAACGTGGCTTTCAGGCTGAGCATTCCACTGGGGCACTACTACCACCGCTCTCGTCGGAAGTTTCCCATTCCTGGACTTGGCCGGGAAGAAACGCGCGCGGGCCACATTGTTTTCGACCGCAGCTGTGTGCACGGCGCTGGTCCAGGTCAGTTGATCGCCCTCAAGCTTGAAGTCGGTGATAGCCGGCAATGCATAAAACTCCTGGCTGTCGCGCAACGCGTTTTCAGTGTGCTGGTGAAGCACAACGCGCGGGTCATCACCGTTGACATGATCAACGACAAAGGGCAAGCCCCACTCAAAGGGACGCACTACGCGGTTATTGTCGCGGTCGTAATAAGCGCGCTCGCGTCGGTGCATGTAAGCTTTCCAGGAAACCAAATGTACCTCTTGAAGAAGGCTAGAGATGAAGGCGTGATCCTAAAGACCACAACCGCCCCAGTCAAGCGGAGGGAGTGGGCAGGAGGCGGCAGTGTGCAGTAAGCAGTGGGCCGAAATCGGAAAAGGACGGCAAAGATTCATTCGCGCTTAGCCCTTTCTCATCCTGCCGTCTGCTCCTGCCGTCTGCTAATTGACCCTGTCAGCCATCAGTCGTCCGCCTGGGCGGACTGGACAGATATTTATGAACGATCCCCACAAAAAGAGGGGCGAGCCTTTCGGCTCGCCCTTCGCCAATGGACGCGAATTGCCGACGGCACTCTATTGCGAGACGTTGAGAGCTGTGTCGTCTACTAAGAACGACGTTTGCAAGGTAACGTCTTCCGTACCGAGGAAGTAGACGCGGACTGTTTGTCCTCTGTACGCCGTTACGTCAAACGACTTCAGGACATAAACCGCGCTCTTGTTTAGATTTGAGTAAGTTGCCAGGGTCGCCAGCACCGCGTTGCTGGAGTTGCGAATCTGGACGTTCAAGCGGTCGTAAGCCACTGTCGTCGTGGTCTCGGCCGTGTCGATTTTCAGGTAGAAAGTCAGGGTCGCACTCGTTGCCCCAGCGGGAATGGCGACCTGCTGATAAGCAAAATCGGTGTTACTAGAACCGTAGCCGTTCAGCCAGGCGTACCAATTACCCGAGCGAGGGGTCCGTGACGTAGAGTTTGTGATGACTCCGGCGTCCGCGACCCAGCTAACGTTCCCCGATTCAAATCCTGGATTTGCCAGCAACTGCGATCCTGTAGGCGGCGGCGTCGGGGTTGGCGTTGGTGGAGGAGGAGTTGGAGTCGGGGGCGGTGGGCTTGTCAACAACGAATAAAGCAGCCGGTTTGGCGACCCCGTGCCGGGATTGGTGACCTTATTAAGCGTAGCGCTGTTTATGATCGCAGCAGCAACAGTGGCAGGCGATGCGCCCGGGTCAGATGCAAGATAGAGGGCGGCTACTCCAGCGACGTGGGGAGAAGCCATTGAAGTGCCCGAGATAGTGTTTGTGGCTGTGTCGCTCGTGGACCAGGTAGAGGTGATGCTTGAGCCGGGTGCGAAAATGTCCAGGCAGGTTCCGAAATTAGAAAACGAAGAGCGCGCATCGGTGTTCGTTGTCGATCCCACCGTGATCGCGTTGGCCACGCGCGCCGGGGATGTATTGCAGGCGTTGGCGTTGCTGTTGCCGGCCGCAATGGCATAGGTCACACCGTCGTTAATCGAATTATTGACGGCGGTGTCCAGCGCAGAGGAAGCGCCCCCTCCCAAACTCATATTCGCGACCGCAGGCGTGCCAGCAGTATGATTTGAGGTGACCCAGTCAACGCCGGCGATTACGCCTGAATTAGTACCCGACCCATTGCAGTCCAAAACACGAACCGCAACTAGCGACACGTTCTTGGCCACGCCGTAGGTGGAGCTGCCTACCGTGCCCGCCACATGGGTCCCGTGGCCATTGCAGTCGTTGGTGCCCTGACCATCGTTAATTGCTGTGAAACCAGAAATCACGCGGCCACCGAATTGAGTGTGCGCAGCGCGTATACCGGTATCGATAATGTACGCCGTAATTCCCGCGCCGGTGAAGTTGTATGTGTAGTTTCCATCTAGAGGGAGGTTTCTCTGATCGATGCGATCAAGACCCCAGGTGGCGCCGGTTTGGGTCACCGAGGCTTCGACCTCACTATCCTCCTCGACGAACTCGACCCGAGGGTCAGCCGCCAGTTTTGCAGCTTGTCTTTCCGACATACGCACCGAGAAACCCTTAAGCGCGCGTCGATAGGTGTGGCCATCGGAGCGATCACCGAAGTAATTTTGAGCGAGTCGCGCAGCTTCCAAATCAACATCGGCGATAGTGTCCTTGAGAACAACAATGTATTGATCGGGAATTTTTCTATCTGCGGGCGCGCGGCGGAATTTATTGGCATTCAAGCCCTGACCATGCACTGCAGTCAGGACAACGATGGCACTACCGAGAGCGATCAGAGCAAAAACGGCGAGCAGTCTTTTCATATTACCTCCTGCAAGGTTGGTTTGAGTGTTAAGGAATGGCATGAGATATCCATACCAGGATCTCTTGATTAACGTGAGATGTCTGCTTCTTTATACCCAGCCGTCGGCAGGGGTGTCTCCGAAGAGCGGTTGACGGGAAAGGTAAATCAATTTAAGCGAAAAGAGATAATTCGAACGGTGGAGGTACTTTAGTCGCAGTCAGAGGAAATCGCAACAGGCAGTGGTCAGTGGTCAGTAGAAAGACGGCAGAAAGCAGCAGGTGGGCAGAGTCAGCAGCAGAAACAGAAAAGGGCACGCGCAGAATGAATCTCGACCTTTTCTATTCTGCCGGCTGCTCCTGCCGTCTGACTCCTGTCTACTGCTTGCTGCGAGGCAATGCCGAGGCCGCAGGCATCACCGTTACGATCTGCGCTCCGCCCTTAGTGGTCGTCTGTTTTGTTGTACTAGAGTCTTCTCACAAAACCAGTCGGATTTATGAGACTACTTTCTTGACTGCCTTTTTAGTGCTGCGCCCAAAGTGCTTGCCCGCGCGCCCCATGTGCTTACCAAAGTGTTTGCCACCCCGCACGATCCGGCCATGCTTCACGTTTCGGCCCAGGCTCGTACCTGCTCGCTTGACCTCGCTGCCGCTTTTCTTTATTTCCCCTTTGCTGGAGTTACTGTTGTCCTGGGCCTTTGTAGGCGGCCCAGCGAATGATAAGACCAGCCCCAGTGACACTGCACACAAGAATTTCCTCATTTTCCGTTTCATGCTCACTCCTTGGTGGACGGAACAAGTTCCGCTGTCCGGATAATCCCGGACGCTGGAAATTGCATCCCCTAGTTCGATTCACACGGATTATACGACGAATTGAGTGGACAAGGTAACTGGGTGTGCGGATATGAAACAATAGCAACCAGCAAACGGCAAACACACATCTACGCGTCGGAAACGTCGCGACCGTGGTTGTGTTAAGTCTCTTCAGGTTTCGGCGGTAATCGCCTGGAATTTTAAGGCGTCTTGTGTCATACGAGCGTTATTAAAAAAGACGTAAGGCGCCCTAGTTTTTGCCAGGCGCTTTGGCAACATTGCAGCTAACTCTCGCAACTCGCCTTCCTTATACTCGTATTGCCATCCGTTTCTACCGTGTAATCTGAAATAGCGATGGTCTGGAGTTACGCTCTCTGCCGTAGCCGGATTCACCACATGCCACAAGTTCAGATCGTCGCATATCCTTTTCACAACCTGGCGATCCCAATCGCCACGTGGCTCCCAACAGAAATTGAATTGCTCGCCGTGATTTTTCTTGCGATTGAGGTTCCCAAAGAACTCCTCCAGATTCGAAATGTTTTCTTTGGTCTGTTTGAAGCTGGCTGGACACTGAAACAAAATCGTCCTGGCCTTCAAAGCCAGGGCACAGGCCAGCGTGACTTCCCACGCCTCTTTAACTACGGAAGTAGACTTGAAGTATCCGGCTTCCTGCCTTTCGCGTTCGGATAGCTTCTTCTTCAGGCGGCGATATGTAGGGCTTTTGCCGTCGTGGGTTATTAACTGCCAGGCTTTCAAAACAAATTCAAAGTCAGGAGGAGCATTTTCACGCCAGCGTTCAAGCGTAGATATTTTTGGCGGTTGGTAAAATGTGTGTTGAATCTCGACGCAAGAGAACAATTGAACATATTTCACTCTGGCGATGCCAAATCCAGATGTCCCGATACGTGCCTTGCTCTTCATCGTTCCCGGAGTATCCAAAGATTTACGCAGATTACAGAAATAAAGGCAGAAGCAGAAGCGATGAGATGTCTGCGTCCTGTGCCTGCTCCTTTCTGTTCCTGGCTTCTGTTTTTCTGGGTCTGTTGAATCTCCGTAATCTGCGGATTCACACTGAGGTGGAATCTTCCTTACCGAAACTGATTGTCGTCTGCTGATGGTCCATAAAGGGCGGGGACTTTCGCACCCATCAAACGCAGATAGACTGTCATCTGTCCGCGGTGATGCGCCCAATGATTAATGGTGTCCTGGATCATCACGTGGCGTGGCGACTCCATGACAACCTGTCCCCGAGCCAGTAACCGCCAGGAGGTCACCAGGTGCTCGTCGGTGGTCTTCTCAAGAGCCGAACGTGCGTCAGCTGCGGCCTTGTCGAGGGCCTCCAGCAACGCCTCGCTCGTGTCCATCCGTTTCTGTTCCGTTCTTGGGCCGGCCGCCGGGGCCACGTCCAGTTCGTCCTGCGTGATCTCCATGGCGACCCACGAAGGAATCGTCGCCACCATGTTTGCCAGATATCCGAAGATCATCGACTTCTCGTGCGGCTTCCAGTCGTACTTGCCCCCGGGCACTTCCTCCAGAGCGCGGCGTGAACGCTCCACTTCACGGTCCAGCTCCGCCAGTAAGAACTCTGCAAGTTTCATGCGGGTCTCCAATCGATATTGTTTGAGTCCATCATACCGCCTGCTCTTCGCGAGGTGAAGCCGGAGGGCCTCGCCTCTCGGCGCGTAGCAGCGGTCTGAATTTAGCCCGGCGTTTCAGCGCCGGGTTCGAGTCAACCAATCCGCCTCGTCGCGTCAGCTGAGGAGAAGCGCATTCAGGCGCGCTAGCGCGACGCGGACAATCGCTAAATTGGCGAGTTCAGCATTTGCCGGCGGATGAATTATCCCTGTCCGGGAGATGGCGAGCAACCTGCCCATCAACAAGCGAAGTCGCGACTAAGAAAAGCAGAATTAATCGGGTTAGCAACGTGGAACTCCCGCATTAATGCGCATTTCCAATAACTGAGGTTGCCGCTGGATGTTCAATGTGAGGCTACATGCCAAATCATAAGGTCAGCAATCGCAAATTTGTTTTTCCCCGACTCTGGGATCCTGGCTATGGTGTTGACAAGTTGTTTAAGCCCAGTACTACCGTTCAACCCATCGCATGTCCTATCCTCCGTGCCACGGAGACGGGCTCTAATCCGTGCGGCAATCGAACATCGGGATAAACCCTAACATCTAGAAAGGAAAAACTTCATGCGCAAATCCTCGCGTCGAACTACGCTGGCGGCGATGTTGGTCTTACTTCTTTTTGCCGCGCTGACAGCTGTCACATCAGCAAATAATTCGTGGAATGGCTACCAT
>JBPCMM010000173.1:0-12799 GCA_051002255.1 Pyrinomonadaceae bacterium | reverse complement strand
GAAATGCTTCCGTTCCTTAAGAGTACTTCACCCAACACGGTCGTGGTAATGATCAGCGGCATGCAAACGGTCGAAAGCGCGATCGGAGCATTGCGATTGGGCGCATTCGACTACTTGATGAAACCATTTGACCTCCGCCAGGTCGAAGCAGTCGTAAAGCGAGCGCTCGAACACTATGAACTGATCGTCGCTAAACAGCGCTACGAAGATCATCTTGAAGAGTTAGTCGAACAACGCACTGCGGAACTGGACCAGGCGCTCAATTCGCTGGAAGACGCGTATCGCTCGACTTTGAGGGCCTTGACCTCGGCGCTGGAGACGAGAGACTCAGAGACCCATGGCCACTCTGAACGAGTCGTAACTTACAGTTTGCGTTTGGGTAGAGAGTACGGGCTGCCCAGCCAGAAAATGAAAGCGTTGGAGTTCGGCTCGCTGCTGCACGACATCGGTAAGATTGGAGTGCCGGATTCGATCTTGCGCAAGCCTGGAAAGCTGACGGAGGAGGAGTGGGTGAAAATGCGCGAGCACCCGGTGCACGGCCGGCAAATACTGCGTGGCATCGAGTTTCTCGAGGGGGCGGCCCGAGTCGTGGCGCAACATCATGAGCAATGGGATGGGTCGGGCTATCCGCTGGGGATACGTTCAGAGGAGATCGACGTTTGTGCTCGCATCTTCGCCGTGGCCGATGCCTTTGACGCAATTACGAGCGATCGTGTCTATCGCCGCGGCAAGTCTTACCAGGAAGCCGCGCAGGAATTAGACGACTGGGCTGGACGGCAGTTTGATCCGAAGGTCGTCGAAGCATTTCATCGAGTTCCACAAGACGACTGGGATGAATTGCACAGACAGTCGTTGCTCCCAAAGCAAGAAGAATTCGACGTGCGGCGCATGGTGGAAATGCTGGAATCTCGCCTTGAAGCTGTAGTCACGTAAGCAGGAATTGGCCGCGGATTTACGCGGAATTACTCGGATCAGAACTGAATACAAGTCAGCTCGGACAACAAAGTCATTAGTTCCTCATCACATCCGCGCTTTCCGCGTAAATCCGCGGCCAAATTTTCTCCTACAAAAACGGCTACCGCCTAAGTCACACTCTTTCATTCATTACGGTCC
Organism: Pyrinomonadaceae bacterium; assembly: GCA_051002255.1. Taxonomy (GTDB): domain Bacteria; phylum Acidobacteriota; class Blastocatellia; order Pyrinomonadales; family Pyrinomonadaceae; genus PSRF01. The sequence goes on along the minus strand of JBPCMM010000173.1, from coordinate 11,686 downwards.
GGCACCACGTATCCACGTCGGGAACGCAGGCTCAGTCCTACTCTCCGGGAGGCGACTTCGATTCGGCGGTATTCACCCTGCCTGGAAGACTCAAGCGGTCGCTTCGGTCGATAAGTGACTACATATTCCGCGCCGATTTCGCGGGCGGCCTCTGCGGCTTGAGCAATCATTTCCTGGCTCGACTTGGGTAGAAAAATGCGGCCACCTGTTTCTTCGGCGACAGTCGTGAGCACCTGCTGGCTTTTTCTGATGTCTGATTCGTAGGCCTTGCGCTGCCGTCGCATGGCCGGATCGAATCTTATGCTTACGCCGAACGACGGATTGCGAGTTGTACCGGGCGGCAAGGTTGGGTCGGTCGCGGTGATGGGATCTGAAGCCGGGGGTAACTGGCCCCCAGTAGCTGAAGGAGGCCTGCCTTCTTTCTTTTGCCGCACGAATTCAGTGTAGCTAATGATATGAACTGTGGCTCGAGCGGCAGTAAGCCGTTTGATAGCTTCCGCGCGATCTGTTTTTCCTCCTGGAGTGTCGACACCGTCAGTTATGAACACAACGTGGCGGCTTCCTTCAGGACGATCGCTCAGTTGCCGGGCCGCTGCGGCTACCGCATCTGAGAACCGCGAACGCTTGCCTGAATACAGCTTTGTTTTGAGGACCTTAAGAATTGCTTGCTTGTCTTTTGTCCACGGCTGAATCACCTCGACCGAGTTGCTGAATTGCATCACCGCAACCAGAGTGGCGTCTTGAAGATTGTTAAGCAGTCGGATGGCAACGTCGCGCGTCAGTCCGGTACGTTTTGACATCCCTCCCAATCCGCTTACTTCACCACCCGTATCCAGAACCAACAGGACGTTTGCGGGTAGATGACGAATACTCCTGATTTGCTGGGCCACCCCATCTTCAAGGACGAGTACGTCATCAACCTCGAGCGTAGGATCGTAGTGACCATATTGATCGAGAGCGATGACGGGTAAGCGCACTTCTTCGGTAAAAACTTTGACCGGCTCCTGTTCCTCGTTTGTGGGGGTAGGAGATGGTGAAGGTGAGGGTGGGCGCGTTGCCTGGGCAAACACAGAAATCTCTAAGACAAAAACGAGGAGAAGAATTAGTGTCGCTCGTGGATGTATCAAAGCAGCTAGCCTGACCTACAGAAATGGGAAATCGGAGACTTTGATGCAGAAAGAGGCACCGAGGTGTTGCCTTAAGTCCTCAAGCTGAGGATTTTCGTGCCTGAGACTGTACCGCGGTAATGGCCACAGCATCCACAATGTCGGCCGCCTTGCAGCCTCTTGAGAGGTCGTTGGCCGGTTTGTCCAGTCCTTGAAGGATGGGCCCAATGGCCTTTGCGCCCGCCAATCGCTCGGTGAGTTTGTAGGCGATGTTGCCAGATTGAAGATCAGGAAAAATTAGGACGTTAGCTCGGCCTGCCACGGTGGAACTGGGGGACTTGGAATTCGAAACAGACGGCACCAACGCCGCATCGGCCTGCAACTCACCATCGATGACCAGCTCTGGCGCCCTGGCTTTCACGGTTCTGGTGGCCTCCAAAACTTTGTCAACCAACCGATGTTTAGCGCTGCCCTTGGTTGAAAACGAAAGCATTGCAACACGTGGTTCGGTTCCGAGTAACGCGCGGCAGGACTCTGCTGAGGTCACCGCAATCTCGGCGAGTTCGGCGGAGGTTGGCTCAATAACCACTCCGCAGTCGGCAAAAATGAGAGCGCCACTATGTCCGAAGCTACTGTCCAGCAGCGCCATCAGAAAAAAACTCGATACCAGCTTGAATCCAGGACGAACGCCGATGCAATGAAGCGCGGCACGCACAGTGTGGGAAGTAGTGTTGGTGGCTCCGGCTACTGAGCCATCAGCTTTGCCGAGGCGTACCATCAGATTTCCGTAGTAGAGAGGATCTGCGAGCATGGTACGAGCTTCGTCAGCCATCAGGCCTTTAGCGCGCCGCAATTCTTGAAAATAGGATGCCATCTTTTCGAAGTCAGACGCGCGCTTGTGGTCTATCACCTCAACGCCACTGAGATTGGCTCGCTCACGTTCCGCCGTCTCGCGTATCGTGGACTCATCTCCCAACAGTGTGATTCGCGCAATGCCATTTCGAGAGCATTCAGAAGCCGCTATCACCGTGCGCGGGTCGTTACCTTCCGGCAGGATAATGTGTTGCGGATTTCCGGCGGCGCGCTGCCGGATTCGTTCGAGTACGTCCATATAGGAAGTTGATCCGAGAAATATTTAGCCGCGGATTCACGCGAATGAACGCGGATTAGAGCCAAAAGCGAAGTGGGAGTCTAACCAAGTCGGAATAATACGACAAGTTTTTGAGGATAGTGTTGCACACTCGACCTATGGAGTGCGGCGGCAAGCGCAGCGCGACGCCGCTTTTGATCGTTATCGAGTGGGCTGTGAATCCCAAAGCGCCGTCGCCGCTTCGCTCTGCCGGCGCACTCCATAGGTTGAGCCCTACCGTCGCGACCTAATGCAAGAGATGCCTGTTTGAGTCGAGTCGGAGTCGTGATAAGTTTAGAGACCGACTTGAAATCGTTTTTGCCAGCCACCAATCTTCTGAGTTTGGGAGAAAATATGTCGGCTCTTCAAGCACGCCGGCGAATGAAGAATCTTCTACTCTTCATTCCCAACATGATCTTTTTATGCGCCCGTCTGATGACTGACTCTCGGGTCCCGACAACCGAAAAAGCTCTGGTTGCAGGCGCGGTTATCTACGCGATCATTCCTCTGGATCTGATCCCAGACATGATTCCATTTGTGGGCCAGATTGATGACGCCTATCTGATTGCCGTCACCCTCCTGCGGCTTGTGGATCGTACCGAGACGCGGATCGTGCGAGAACACTGGAGGGGCGGAGGAGACGTGATCGAACTCATCGAGGCAATGGCCCAAATGACTGCCAAATTGCTGCCTAAGCGGATTCGACGGGTGCTCACGTCGCGCGTCGAAATGGCCCCGGAACAGGGCGAAGGCGTGAAAGGTCTGCCGCGGCCCTTGCTGGTGGTCGAACCAGAAGCTGAAGACAAGCCCGGTGCCGGGATTAACTAAGCGCGTTCGAAACGATTAGTTCGTGGTTTTTAGGGCACTCAGGAGTTTCTCATGAATACCGCCAAAGCCGCCATTAGACATGATAGCGACGACATCGCCCTCGCGCAGCTCGGGAATTAGTTGTTCGATTATTTCGTCCGCCCCTGGCAAAACCAACGCCGTCTTATCGAGTTTCGAAATATCCGCAATTAACTGGTCCGTATTAAGCGCGCGTCCTTTTTCTGTAACCTTTCCACTGTCAAAAACATTTGCAATCAACACGTAGTCGGCGGGCTCGAAAGCCTGTGCGTACTGGTCCTGGAACACGGCCAGCCGGGAAGACCACGAACGCGGCTCAAAGACCGCGATCAGACGTTGCGCTGGATACTTGTTGCGCAAAGCGCGAAGAGTTTCCCGCACTGCGGTGGGATGATGCGCGAAATCGTCGATGACCGTTATGCCGCGCTCTTGTCCACGAATCTCAGCGCGTCTTCGTACGTTCTTAAAGCTTGCCAGCGCCGCCGCTGTTGAATCATGCTCGAGACCCCAGGCTTCTGCCGCGATAATTACCGCGAGGCAGTTGAGCAAATTAAACTCACCAATCAGGGGCGTCTGAAATTGGCGCCATTTCTTACCTTCGCGAAACACCGCAAAGCTGGACCTGTCGCCTGCATAGTTTGTATTGCGAATCTGCCATTTCGCATCATCACTGGTACCGAATGTTTCGAGTTGAGTGAAGAGTCGGGATCCCATTGAGGTGACGACTTCACGCACGGCGGTGCTGTCCCATCCGGCAATCAGCCGGCCATCGGCGGGAATCAGGTTCATGAATCTCCGAAACGCAAGCTTCACCGCCGCCAGGTCAGGATAGATATCAGCATGGTCAAATTCGATGTTGTTGACGATTCCGATTTCGGGCAGATAATGCATAAACTTCGGCCCTTTATCGAAATACGCAGTGTCGTATTCATCGCCTTCAATGATGAAGTATTGACTGTCTGTCACTCTAAAGCTAACGCCGAAGTTTTGGGCTACACCACCGATGAGAAAGGTGGGATTAAGACCACCCTGGTCCATTACCCAGGCTGCAATGCTCGTAGTCGTAGTCTTGCCGTGGGTGCCGGCAACGACCAGGGAGCGACGGCCGCGAATGAACTCTTCTTTGACCACTTCCGCCTGCGAGCGATAGACGAGTCTCTGTTTCAGCGTTTCTTCAACCTCACTGTTGCCACGCGGAATCGCATTCCCCACGATTACGCAATCAGGAATGGGCCGCAGATGCTCGGGGCTATAACCCTGATTCACCTGGATGCCGAGCGACTCAAGCATCGTAGACATAGGCGGGTAAACGTTCTCATCTGAGCCGGTGACGCGATGCCCGCTCGCTTGCAACATTCCGGCCAACGCGGCCATTGCCGTCCCGCAGATTCCGATAAGGTGATAGTGCATTTTGGGGTTAGAACCAAAGCTTGCTTATCAACGCGGAAATAGACCGCCAAGTGGCTGAGGTGAATAACTTGACTACATTGTCTCAAATTCCTGGAAAAGCGAGTCAGGGCATCACGACCTGGAGGAACCATGTTTCATGGTTTTGGTTTGTGGGCATACATCCCTCCGCTCACTGATTGTCGCGCGACTAGCTTCGTACCATTCAACAGCGCGCCGTAGACCTTCCTTCAGCGGCATCTGCGCCTGGAAGCCAAATTTCTGGAACGCCCGCGAAACGTCGAGCCGGCGTCGAGGTTGTCCGTCAGGCTTATCATGCTGCCAACGAACTTCACCCTCAAACCGAGTAAGCCGGCCGATCAGTTGAACCAGTTCAGCGATCGTGATCTCGTTGCCCGTACCGAGGTTGACTGGTTCGCTCTCGTTATAAGCAGCCGCCGCGCGCAGCACGCCGTCGGCGCAGTCAGCTACGTAAAGAAACTCACGCGAGGCGCGACCAGTCCCCCACGCCTCGACGAATTCCGCACGCCTCTCTCTCGCTTCTATGCATTTGCGAATCAGCGCCGGAATGACATGTGATGTTTCCGGGTCGAAATTGTCGCCAGGTCCATAAAGATTCGCCGGCAAGAGGAAAATGGTATTGAAGCCATACTGCTGCCGGTAGCTCTGCGACTGGACCAGCATCATCTTCTTCGCGAGTCCATAAGGGGCGTTCGTTTTCTCGGGATAGCCGTTCCATAGATCTGCTTCCTGAAAAGGCGTGGGTGTGTGTTTGGGATAGGCGCAGACCGTACCAAGAGCGACCAATTTTTTCACGCCATGTAGCCGCGATTGCTCGATCATCTGCGTACCCATCATCAAGTTTTCGTAAAAAAACCTGCCCGGCTGCTTTTGGTTGGCACCAATTCCTCCCACCACGGCTGCCAGATGTATGACTAAGTCCGGCCGAATCTCCGTCAGCAGGCGCTTGATCTCCGAACCCTCGACCAGATCGTAATCGGCGCGGCGCGGAACAAAGACCTTGAGATCCCCATATTGCTGCAACCGCTCAACGATAAAGCGTCCGAGGAAACCTGCTCCACCTGTGACGACGACCCGTTCGAACGGAAAGCCATTTTTGACGTCTGCCATTGTTCTTGGTGTTGATTATCTTCGACTAGTAATACAAAAACACTCAGGCCCGATCGCCGGCGAAGGAGGGCGAACGGTGTCCAGACTTGGCCGCTTCTCTTAGGTCGGATTCAACCATCTCATCCACCAGTTCCTCGAAGGAGTGCCGCGGCTTCCAGCCGAGTTCTCGGAGCGCCTTAGCGGCGTCGCCGATGAGCAAGTCAACTTCCGCTGGGCGGTAAAACTGCTCGTCTATCTTCACGTATTCCCGGTAGTCCAGACCCGCCTTGGCGAAGGCCTGCTCGCAAAACTCGCTCACGGTATGCGTCTCGCCGGTGGCCACAACGTAATCGTCGGGTTCCGGCCGTTGCAACATCAAATGCATGGCCCGGACATAGTCGGCCGCGTGGCCCCAATCGCGCTTCGCCTCGAGGTTGCCAAGTCTCAGTTCCGTCGCCCGCCCCTTCTTGATGCGCGCAACGGTCGAGGTGATTTTGCGCGTTACAAACTCGTAGCCTCGGCGCGGCGACTCGTGATTAAAAAGGATGCCGCTAACGCAATACATGCCATAGGCTTCGCGATAGTTGCGAGTAAGATCGAATCCGGCGACTTTGCTGATGCCGTACGGCGAGCGCGGGTGAAATGGCGTCATCTCAGTCTGCGGCATCTCGGACACTTTGCCAAACATTTCGGAAGAACCGGCAAAGTAGAAGCGACAGTCCGGTTGCAGCTCGCGCAGGGCCGCGAGTATGTAGTGTGTGCCGTTGATGTTTGTGTTCATCGTCGAGAAGCCGTCGGCAAACGATTCAGCGACGAAGCTCTGGGCGGCGAGGTGGTAACACTCGTGAAATTGATTCTTGCTGTAGACATGGAAGATTGAAGGGTAGCTTTCGAGGCTTGCCGGGTGAAGCGTAAGACGGTCGAGGAGGTGCTCAATGCGGGTAAAACGGCGCGACGGATCTTCCAACGCAACGCGTCGGACGAGCCCATGGACCTCGTAACCGAGTCCGAGAAGATGTTCCGCGAGATAACTTCCATCTTGGCCGGTGATACCGGTGATAAGGGCTTTTTTCATAATGTGAAATCCGGATAATACTTGATCTCTTTTGTTATAGAAGGACTCTCGCCCAACATCTGGCCGCTCGGTGCCGAAAGAGTTCGGGCCAACAAGCCCCCTTGACTACTTTCGGGCACGTAAGCTGCGAAGCCCTTTAAAAAACCTCGGTATCGACCAACAAACGTCTGGAAACCGTGGCCTCAATCGCCAGGTACGCATAGTTGTAGAAAGGCTCGAAGTGGAGATGAAACTTCAATAGTTCATTTCCAGATGCGAGCATATAATAGGTTCCCATGGATAAGCTATTTGTCACAGGCGGAGCTGGCTTTATTGGCTCGGCGTTCGTTCGACTATTGCTGGACGAGCTTCCCTCGTGCCAGCTCATAAACTTTGACGCTTTAACATATGCAGGAAACCTCGACAACCTCGAGAGCCTCGATGATAGCCGCCATCACTTCGTTCGTGGCGATATCACGGACCGCGTGGCAATACTGGATGCATTACCCGAAGGTTGTGGTGCGATCATAAATTTTGCAGCGGAGAGCCACGTAGATCGAAGTATTCTTTCGGCCGACCAGTTTTTGCGCACCAACATCCTGGGCACTCAAGTTTTACTCGACTGCGCTCGGGCCCGCGGCGTGCGACGTTTCCTTCAAGTTTCAACGGATGAAGTGATGGGCAGTCTGCCGGAGAGCCAAGATGCCTTCTTCACGGAGCACTCTCCCTTTGCCCCAAACAGCCCTTATGCAGCGTCAAAAGCCGCAGCGGAGCATCTGGTTCGCGCTGCCCACCACACTTTTGGCCTCGACACGGTCATTACGCGCTGTGGCAATAACTATGGTCCACGGCAGTTTCCGGAAAAGTTTCTGCCTCTGGCGCTTTCTAACGCCTTGAACGACGAGCCGATTCCAGTTTATGGAGACGGACGAAATGTGCGCGACTGGATTTATGTCGAGGACCATTGCCGAGGTATTCTCAAGGCACTGGAGACAGGACGTCCGGGCTCTGTGTTCAATTTCGGGGCACGCAATGAGCGGCGCAACATCGATGTTGTGAAGTCCCTACTGGACGCGCTCGGCAAACCACACTCGCTAATCAGCTTTGTCAAAGACCGGTTGGGCCATGACCGACGCTATGCAATCGATCCCTCATTGGCAGAGAGCGAACTCGCCTGGGAGCCCCGGGAGACATGGAGGAGCGGTCTCGAGAAAACTATTCAATGGTACCTGGGAAATAATGATTGGATCACCCGGGCCCGCAGCGGCGCCTATCGTGATTATTACAAGCAACAATATGGCACGCAGGTCGTGGCGACGTGAGGGTCTTAATTACAGGAGCGCAGGGCATGGTAGGACGAGCGCTAACCCAGCACTGTTCTGCGAAAGGCGACGAGGTGCTTGGCCACGATCATAGAACTCTGGATATCACCAACGCCGCGCTTGTCAGCGCTACTATCGAGAAGCTGCAAGCTGACGCAGTCATCAATTGTGCGGCCTGGACCGACGTTGACGGCTGCGAATTGGATCCCCAGCGGGCTTTTGCCGTGAACGCAAGCGGTCCCGAAAACCTGGCCGTGGCCAGTCGTAGGGTTGGCGCGGTACTCGTCACGATTTCAACTGACTATGTTTTTGATGGAACGAAAGAGGGATTCTACACACAGCGAGACGATCCGCAACCCGGAAGCGTCTACGGAATCTCAAAGCTAGAAGGCGAGCACAAGGCGCAGCTGGCGAATGCACGCACGATCGTAGTCCGAACAGGTTTCATCTTTGGCCATGGCGGGAAGAATTTCTTGAGTACGGTTGTAGAACGAGCCCGACAAGGTGAGCGCTTAAAGGCAATAAGCGACGCCTGGGGGACACCGACCTATGCACCTCACCTGGCTTCGCGTTTGAGGGAGTTGGCTGATCGCGACCTTCCTGGCGTCTTTCACGTCGTAAATTCAGGCCCAGGCGCGAGCTATGAAGAATTCGCCCGAGCCGCATTAAAAACAGCAGGTTGTGACCCGACAAATCTTGAGATTGTTTCAATGAACTCTCTCGAAAGACCCGCTGCCCGTCCTTCGAATTCGCGCTTGAAGTGTTTGATCTCTGAGGCGATTGGGTTAACGCCACTCCCTTCCTGGGAAGAGGCTTTGCGGGCGTTTGTCGCAGCGAAAAAATGCTCGAAATAGCTTCATATGTTAAGATTTTCTTGGGCCCAACTTGCCAGAGGGCGAGTCTCTGTTATTATTCTAATCTCTTGGTTGCTTGATCTAATTGAGGGTCTGAAAAATTATGATGTCGCCAGATAATCGTCTCGTGCCGGTTAGCCCGCTCGACCGCCATTTGGATCGGCCCCTGGCTGAGATTGCGCAGGCCAAACCTTATGGTGTTTCGGCGCTCGAGCCGACAACTTTTCGCGATTATTTATTTGTAATCCTGAAGCGTAAGTGGTTGATCCTCAGTCTAGTTTTGGCGGTGACTTCCCTGGTAACAATTCAAATGTTTCGCTCCCCTTCGATATATGAAGGCGAAACGACAATTCGAATTGAGCCCAGGCCCAGAAGTGTGCTGCAGACAAAGGATATCGTAATTAACGCCCAGAGCGATCCCGCCTTCTGGGGTACCCAACTGAAGCTTCTCGAGAATCCCGCCCTGGCTCGCCAGGTGGTGCTGACCTTGGATCTGCAAAACAATCCGACCTTCTTTGGTGGTCAGAGCCAGGGTGGGATATTCGCCTCTCTGCGGAAAATTTTCTCAGGCTCAAAAAAGAAGCCGGATGCATCACCGGACTCAGCTGCGGCACTTTCGGTGGTTGGAGAAAACGAAGTGGCCGACCGGGCTCTCAGCGCTGCAGAACTTGCAAAACTTGAGCCTTATGAAGATGCGATCATAGCCGGCGAAACCATAGAACCGATCCTCGCGACGAATCTCGTTAAGATCAAGTTCGCTCATTCGGATCCGGAATTAGCTCAGAAGATCGCAAACACTCTGGCCGAAGTTTTCGTCAATAACAATCTGGCGCGGGCCACCCTCGGTTCCACCAAGGCGGAAGATCTTCTAGCCAGGGAAATTGCAAACCTGCAGACCAAGATCAAGACCGATCAGGAAAAGCAATTCAACTATGCCAAGGCCCATAATCTACCGCTCACCAGCGATGCTAGCAGCAATCTAGAGGCCAAGAAACTGGCAACGCTCAGCAGCCAGTTACTCGAAGCGGAGAATGATAGAAAAAATCTTCAAGCGCAGTATGAGGCCGCCAAGAGAGAAACCGACTCCTTTTCAATTCCTGATGTGCAGACTTCCGCGCGCGTCGAGAAACTCAGAGAAAGGGTTTCGGTGCTCAAGGAGAGGCGAGAGGCGCTGCTGATGGTTTATACACCTGAGTGGCCCGAGGTGAAAAAAATAGACGCACAGATCAAACCGATCGAGGCAGAACTCGCAAAGGCTCCCACTGAAATCGTGTCGTCGATGAAAAGACGATACGAAGCCGCAGTGGCGAAAGAGAACAGCCTGAAGAGGTCTTATGAACAGCAAAAGGGAACGACAACGCAACAGGTGCGGGATCAGATTGACTTAATAGCCATCAGTCAGGAACTCGAGACAAATAAACAATATCTGAACACTTTGGTGCAGCGCCAGCGTGAGCTGCAGGTAACTTCAACCGACAGAACTAATGAAGTCAGTATCGCCACCTATAGCCGTTTAAAGACCTCGCCCATCGGGCCGCCACGTCTACGCAACATTTTGATTGCTTTTTTGTTGTCCCTGGTTGCTGGAGTCGGGCTGGCCTTCCTGCTGGATTTCCTTGATGACACTGTGAAGTCGATTGAAGATGTCGACCGCTATATCCACTTACCAGCGCTGGCCTTGATTCCCGCGAGCAGAGCTGATCGGGCCAGGCTAATCGGCATCCCTGGTGGAGTTCCAGGAGGATCTGCGGAGTCAACCGCGCTCGCGATGGTCGACGACGCAAGGTCGCCTATTGCTGAATCTTACAGGCATCTGCGCACTTCCCTGCTGCTTTCCTCGGCTGGCCAGCCACCAAAGACAATACTTGTTACTTCGAGCCAGCCCTCCGAAGGGAAAACAACGACAGCGATTAATACAGCGTTCATGCTGGCGCAAACCGGCGCTGAAGTGCTGATTGTTGATTGTGATCTCAGGCGTCCCCGACTGCATGCGCACTTTGATATACCTAATTCCAGAGGCCTGACTAATTGGCTTTCAGGAGAGCCCGATCTCGACCAACTGATTCAAACCTACGACAAGAATCCTAATCTGAAACTGCTAACCTCTGGGCCTGTGCCACCCAACCCGGCTGAACTACTCGGTTCGGAGCAGATGCGGAAACTGCTGAGTTTGCTCGGTGAGCGCTTTGGACACATCATCATCGATTCACCACCTGCTATCTCCTTTACCGATGCCTCTATTCTCTCGACGATGGCAGACGGTGTCGTCCTTGTCGTGCACAGCGGCAAGAGCTCGCGAGCTGTAGTTCGGCGCGCCAAGCAGCAGTTGCTCGATGTGGGTGCTCACATCTTCGGAGTCGTTCTCAACAACGTGAAGCTTGAGACTCAGGATTACTATTACTCCGGTTACTACTCGAGCTACTACGCTGACAACGAAGCTGACGAAAAGTCGGAAGGCTCGGCTGGGGCGGCTGCCGAAACTCGCTAGTGTAGTCTCAAAAAAAAATTGTACAACAGTTAAGCAGGTTCGCTGGTTGTCCTGGATGAGAGAAAAACGCTTTGAGGGTCGTGATTTTCGTGTGATTTAGTGGATCGCCTTGTGTGGGCAAAGACTCGATCCACGAAATCACAGTAAGCTGTGAAGTAGATTATCCAAGCTGCTCGCCACTGCGACATCGTCGCTAATACCCAACCTAAACTAGGCGGTCTAAACTGAATGAAGGTCCCTCTTTTAGATTTGCGGGCGCAGCACGAATCTCTGCGTGATGAGTTGCTCGCCGCAATGCAGCCGGTAATTGATTCTCAGCAGTTCGTTCTGGGTCCTGACGTTCAGGCGTTTGAAGATGAGATCGCGCGTT
>JBPCMM010000172.1:0-16238 GCA_051002255.1 Pyrinomonadaceae bacterium | reverse complement strand
GCGGAATCATAGCCGCGATATTCAAGCTTGCGCAGACCATCGATGATCAACGGCACTACTTGTTTATTACCAACGTAACCGACAATTCCACACATAGGTTCTCCGGGCGAAGTAACGAGTAATGATTGTTAAGTGATAAGTAAAAAAACGCGGTTTGGTATTGTCCTACCTTATCACTCATCACCGTTCTTAAATTTCTTCTTTACAACCGCAGGAACTCCCGCGACGAGAGAATCCGGGGGGACATCCTTAGTAACGACCGAGCCCGCAGCAGTCATCGAACCACTGCCCACGGTGACCGGAGCGACCAGCAGCGTATCCGAACCAATCTTGACATTGTCCTCGATGATCGTTTCGTGCTTATTCTTACCGTCGTAGTTGCAAGTGATCGTGCCGGCGCCGATGTTTGTTTGCTCACCAATAGTCGCATCGCCTAGATACGTAAGATGCATCGACTTTGAACCCCGTCCCACTCGCGACTTTTTGACTTCGACAAAATTGCCTATCGCGGAACCCTCTTCCAATCGCGTACTCATGCGCAGGTGGGCAAACGGGCCGACTGTGCAGTTTGAATCGATCTCGGAATCCACGATCACGCAATGGTCTTTGATAACTACGTGGGTGCCGACCTTCGAATTTGTAATTCGGCTTCCAGACCGGATCACACATCCGTCCCCGATGACCGTGTCTCCTTCGATCATAACGTCAGGATAAATCACACAGTCGCGACCAATCTTCGCCTCGGCACTGACATAGGCGTGAGAGGGATCGATGAAAGTGACGCCGTCCATCATCAGACCGCGAATGGTGCCGCGTCGCAGCAAATTCTCGAACTCGGCAAGGTCGGTGCGGGTATTGATGCCTGAGACCTCTCGCGCATCTTGATGAAGATAGATGGAAATCTTTTCGCCATCGGCTGCGAGAATCGCAGGCACGTCTGTCAAATAATATTCGCCTTGCTGGTTGGTCGGCTTAACCTCATTTAGGGCACTGAAAAGCTTGGTCGTCTCGAAGCAATAAATGCCCGAATTGATCTCGCGAATAAGCCTTTCTTCCGGAGTAGTATCCTTCTGCTCGACGATTCGAGCGAAACCCTCACTCGCGTCCCGCACGATTCGTCCATAACCAGTCGGATTTTCCAGCTTGACGCTTAGAATCGAACACGCCGCACCGTTCGCCCGATGATAGTCAACAAAGTTTTGCAGAGTTTCAGCTCGTACCAGAGGGACGTCGCCGGATAAAACAAGCAAGGTCGAGTTGGAGTCTTTCAAAGCCTCGCCTGCGGACATAACTGCGTCGCCCGTACCCCGTTGCAGTTTTTGTGTGACAAACGCTGCTGCATTAGCTTCGCTCCCCAGCTCCCGGCGAACCGCCGCCTCGACCTCGGTCGCCTGATGTCCAACAACTACATAAATTTTCTCGTAACCTAAGGCGTGGGCTTTGCGGGTGACATGCGCGATCAGCGGGCGGCCGCCCAACTCGTGGAGCACTTTCGCCTTTTGGGAGTTCATGCGAGTTCCCAATCCGGCGGCAAGGATTAGTACATCAAGGGGGTGCTGTTGTTCCTGGGGACTCAATCGAGTTCTTTCTCAGTTATGCTGAAACAGAGGGCCGTGAGACCGCTTGCTGCCCGCATGCAATGACCACACTAGCCAAGCTGTCGGAATCGTGTCGCGCCTTTTCGCCCTCAGCAAGAAGCTCAGCGCGAACTACCTCAGTATCGCCATTGACGACCTTGTCAATAGCGTCTTCTCCCAACCCGATCTGGTTTGCACCTTCGGCCGCGTACCGCCACCTCTGTTCTTCGCTGATGGGTCGGCTGTTTACGATAACGAAATCAAAGTGAATCTCGGGGGCATACTTCTTGATCACTTCGAGATGCTGACGCGCAGTGTAGCCATCCGTTTCACCTGGTTGCGTCATTAAGTTGCAAACGAAAATCTTCGTCGCCCGGGCATCTCCAATGGTCTGAGCCACGTGCGCCACAAGGAGGTTCGGCAGTATGCTTGTGTAGAGCGAACCGGGGCCAACCGTAATTACATCAGCAGTTCGAATAGCCGCCAGCGCTTCTGGCAGGGGAAGACACTGTTCGGGTTCCAGCCGTAATGACCTGATGCCGGAACGTGAGGCCGTAATCTGCGTTTCGCCCTGAACTACAGTGCCGTCCTCCAGTTCAGCCACCAGGCGAACGTCATTAATTGTCGCGGGATAGATGTGTCCCTTGCTGGCCAGGACCTCGGAGGAAAGCCTCACCGCCTCGACAAAGTCTCCCGTGACTTCTGTTAAAGCCGCCAGAAAGAGATTGCCGAAACTGTGGCCCCCGAGGGCCCCGTCGCCGCGAAACCGATAACGAAACAAGCGAGACAGCAGAGTGGAATCTTCCGAGAGGGCGATCATGCAATTGCGAATATCGCCAGGGGGAAGCATCTGGAGCTCATCGCGCAAACGGCCGGAGCTTCCACCGTCGTCAGAGACAGTGACGATTGCCGCGAGGTTCTCAATCCAAACTACGTCATCCTGATCCCTGCCTACGCGTTGCTTCAAGCCTGCCAACAGCGTTGAGAGCCCGGTGCCTCCGCCGATAGCAACGAATTTCAGACCGCCCTTCTTGTCGGATGAAAAATGCAAAGTTTTCAGTTCTCTCGAAGGCTACGCGCAGGCGTATTGAATTGGAATCATACCTAAAAGACGAAGGCTTTCAAACTAGCCAAGGAAATTATCGAAGCAAGTTGAGGCGGGAAAAACTAAGGTCGCGGTTGAAAAACCAGCTTGTCGAAGTCCGGATCATTACGTAATGAGGTTAGATCGTGATCGTGTTGCGCTCGAACGCGGAGGTTCGGCTGAAGATCCAGCGCCCGCTGAAGAGACTGCAAGGCGAGATCCACGGAGCCTAAACGAGCTCGAGTTGCCGCCAACCCATAATGGATGTGAGCTGCCTCGGGTTCTCGCTTTAAAGCCCGTTCAAACATCTCCTGCGCGGCTACATACTCGCCGCGGTTGAGTTCAATGACACCTCGGTCGTAAAGGGAGTCAGCATCGCGAGGAAGCATATTCTCCGTACGGAGACGGGCCTCTGCAATGGCTAGATATGTTCGGGCGCGTGCTGCAACCTCCGAAACCTGCGAATACTTGTCTAGCAGTGCGCGAAACAGGTTGCGTGCTTCGCCGAATCGGCCGTGTGTAAACTCTCTATGAGCGCGTTCGAAAGACATCAACGCCGCAGCCTCATCAACCGTAGGTGGGCGGCGGGGCGCTGCCGACACAGTGGTGGGTCGTTGGGCACGGACGGCTGCGAGCTTCTGAGTCTTTTTGACTCTCGGGACCACTGTTTTCTTCAGACGAGGTACGTTCGCTTTGGACTTTAACGCCGACCGCGCAGTCATGCTCTTCGCAGTTTTTGAGGTTTTCTTTTGCGGAGCAGTTGGCCCGCGTTTGGTTAAAGCTTTCTTAGCTCGGCTTTTGGATGCTGAAGATTTAGAGGTCGGCTTCGAGAGTCTACGGCTTGCCGGTTTTGAGGCGGCTACCCTTTTTGCCTTGGGCCGAGCAGATTTTGTCTGCATTGAGCGCCCTTTGACAGAAGACTTTGGCGATGCTCGGCGCGTTGGCGTGCGCGATGTCGATCGTCTTGTGCCTTTGGTCACAGGGCTACTCATCTGGGGTTCGAAGTGAAAGGCCAAGCAGCGCTTGAAGGGCCGCAGGGATGGGCCGGAGCTTAACACAGCTTCCCTTGTAAATCAACGTAAAAAGAGGAGTTGCGGGCGCAATTAACCCGCGAAGGCAACCAGTCGAGGCTGTTGCGGTCAACAAAGAATAACACTTGAAGGTCATTGTTGGCTGTGTTAGAGTGCCCAAGGCTCTTTGGCGTCACTCCCTTCAGCGTCCAAGCGCGAGGGAGCCCCATGAGAAGCGCTTAGGCATCAATGTCTTGCGATAGCAAGCCCGGCTCAGACACCCACCTCGCGGCTTGCTCATACTACCCCGAAAGAAAGCTGTATTAATGCCAGACACTCCAATCCTGTTGCGTGAACAGCAGTACCATCAGATCAAGGCTGTCTTGGCCCGACTGCGGATGGACTCCTCGGCCAAGGTGGTCTTTCTCGTCGATAAGGATGGGCAGGAGATAGCCTCACAGGGGGAAGTGGGGAGTCTTGATACAACCAGCCTGGCCTCACTTGCCGCGGGCAACGTCGCCGCGACGGGGGGTATGGCTCAGCTGATTGGCGAGAAAGAATTCCCCACCCTTTCACACGAGGGCGAACGAGAGAGCATTCACATCTGCGTCATCGGTCGGCTTTTGCTCATGGTCGTCTTTGATGAACGTTCCAGTCTCGGGCTCGTGAAGCTGCGTAGTAGGCAGATCTCAGGCCAGCTCGCCACAATGTTCGAAGAGATCGCCGAGGCTAGCAACGAGGACCTCGACTCCCCGTTTGCAGGAATCACAGACGAAGACATCGACAGTCTCTTCAGTTGAGAGAACAACGACTATGACTTTTATCAATTACGCTTCACGCGAGATCAACTGCAAGATCGTATACTACGGCCCAGGACTCTGTGGTAAGACGACCAATCTGCAGTACATCTTTGACTCGACAGCTCCCCAAGCGCGTGGCAAACTGATCAGTCTTGCCACCGAGACGGATCGAACACTGTTTTTCGACTTTATGCCTCTAGAACTGGGAACGGTTCGGGGCTTCAAAACACGCTTTCACCTGTACACCGTACCCGGCCAAGTCTTCTATGACGCTTCCCGTAAACTAATCCTCAAGGGCGTGGACGGCGTTGTGTTTGTGGCCGACTCGCAAGAAGAACGCATGGATGCGAACGTTGAGTCGCTCTACAATCTTGAAGAGAATCTTCGCGCGCAAGGGTATGACCTCATGAAAATGCCCTACGTGCTCCAGCTAAATAAGCGCGACCTACCTAACATTATTCCCGCCGAGGATCTCGCCGCAGAGTTGCAACGCAAAGGTGAGCCGGTTGTCGAAGCCGTGGCCTCTTCGGGCGCCGGCGTTTTCGATACCTTGAAGGCAGTTGCTAAGCAAGTCTTGACGGAGCTGCGTAAAGGGTAAGCTAGCCTCAGTCGAGCGACTTCAGCATCAAAAGACCGTCCCCGCCATTCGAGTAGTACTTAGGCAGTCGCTGTGTGACGGCATAGCCCAGGTTCTCGTAAACCTTCTGAGCAGCGGTGTTCAACGACCGCACTTCGAGTCTCACAAGCCGCACATTCCGCCGGCGGAAGCCGCCTTCAACCTGCATCATAAGCCGCTTTCCT
Organism: Pyrinomonadaceae bacterium; assembly: GCA_051002255.1. Classification (GTDB taxonomy): domain Bacteria; phylum Acidobacteriota; class Blastocatellia; order Pyrinomonadales; family Pyrinomonadaceae; genus PSRF01. Next base: position 10,966 of record JBPCMM010000172.1, on the reverse strand, counting down.
AAGTGGCGACGCCGATGTTCGGGCGCCACCCCGACGGTGGTTACGTGTCCCGTATGATCGGGTTCAACAAGTCCGATCACAAATCCGACCATTACGCCACCGGATGTTACCGCGCGGTAGGAAACTGATTCGGGTGCTGTCAAGAGATATTCAAACGTTTCGCGGCTGTAGGCTTCGCCGTCCACGAAGCAACGTTGGTCAAGGTGCCAACATTCGTCGAGTTGCGAAATGGTCAGGGGTCGCATGTCGTACCTAGTTCCCACCGTTGGGACCAGAGTCGGCTCCGGCTGAGGCGGAGGATAGCGATCGGGCTCCGCCGGCTGGGTCCACCATCGAGTACGAATTTTCTTAAGTACAGCCATCTTAGGTGAATGTCCGTTTTGCTTTTAGTCTAACACCATCATTTTCAGAATCACTAGATTAGTAACATGCAGTCGCCGAAACTGTAAAAGCGATAGCCCCGATCGACAGCGTGACGATAGGCCTGGAGCACGAATTTGCAACCAGCGAACGCGCACACCAGAAGGAGCAATGATGACCCGGGAAGATGGAAATTGGTTAGCAGCGCATCAATAATACGAAACTTGTAACCCGGTACGATAGTCAGGTCAGCTCTAGATCGCGCGGGTTCAAGCTGTCCCCTGTCATTGATTGCAGCTTCTAGCGCCCTAGCGGTGGTCGTTCCCACCGCTATGACGCGTCCCCCGCGCGCCCGCGCATCGTTTATTGTACTCGCGGCCTCGTCGGAAAGCTCGAACTCTTCAGACGCCACGCGATGCTGAGCGACGTCAGTTACGCGCACTGGCTCGAATGTTCCGTAGCCAACATGAAGAGTGATCTCGGTAGTTTTAGCGCCGCGGGCCAACACACGGTCAAAAATTTGTGGCGTAAAATGGAGGCCAGCGGTGGGTGCGGCAATGGCACCTTTTTGGCGCGCGAAGATCGTTTGATACCGCTCGCGATCTGCCGGGGATGCTCCAGCGGGACGAATGATATAAGGAGGAAGTGGAGTTTCGCCAACTTCTTCCAGAACAGCTTCCCATTGACCTTCGTACTCAAAACGAAGTTGGCGGAGGCCATTTCCCGGAGCATCAAGCACATCGGCCCGCAATCGCGAATCACCAAACTTCATCCGTGCGCCCTGGCTCAATCTAGCCCCGGGCTTCACCAGCGCTTCCCAAACTGACGGCCCACACTCACGCACTAGCAAAACTTCCACCCGACCACCTGAAGGATCTCGCTGACCAACTAAGCGCGCTGGAAAGACGCTTGTGTTATTGACGACCAGGACGTCGTTTTCGCGAACATAGTCAGGCAAAGACGCAAAGTCTGTATCCACCCAGGCTTTCTTTTCCCGATCCACTACTAGCATCCGCGAAGCGTCGCGTTGCGGCAGAGGCTGTTGCGCGATTAGCTCTTCCGGTAGTTCGTAATCAAATTCCGAGATATGCATAGGGCAGAGTTACTACCAGCGCGGGACTCAGTCCGGAGTAGCAGCAGGAGCGGAAATAGGAGCGGGCTCAGGAGCAGACTCAGGAGCAGGGGCAGGGTAGTGAGGGTGCTCCCGATGGAACACTGCTGTAAGTTGGGCCCCGAATAAAAGGATCAAACTTGAGACATAGCTCCAGGTTAGAACCGCAACTACAGCCCCCACAGAGCCGTAAATCTGATCGTAATGAAAATAATTCACACTCCAGGCAAATATATATTTCGCCAGCTCCCACAAGAGACCAGCGAAAAATGCCCCCGGCAGCGTGTCACGCAGACTCACCTCCGCCTTGGGCAGGAAACGATAGACCACGATGAAGAGAACCACGGTCACGAGGTAGCTTAACGACGCGAAAATGACTTGCCAGAAAGCACTACCGACAGACAGGAGAATCGGATAACGAGCCATCTGCCTGGGAGAAACGTTGCCGGCTATTTCTCGCAGCCCTACTACGGCCGAAGTTATCAACACGGACAACGCCAGGAGCAGTCCGACTATTCCGATCATGCCCACGGTTATTGCGCGACCGTGCCAGAAAGTGCGCGAGGTTGCTCCCCAGATGCGGTTTAAGGCGCGTTCGATCACAGCAAACACCCAGGAGCCGGCCCACAGAACAACGATGAAACAGGTAATAATCACACCCGGACCCACGGCATTGAGTGAGCGAATAGTCTCGCGTAAAAAGGCTCGCGACCCGGGATAAACGTCAACCGCGCGATTAAGGAGGTCCGATGCCGCACCAATCTGATTGCTTATCGCGAGCAGCAACAAAAGCGCAGGGAAGAGTGCCATCAGACCGAAATAACTCATCGCTGCGGCGGAAGTGAATAAGTCGTTTTCGTGAAATTGATGGAATGAGTGACTGAAGATTGAGCGCCAGGGCCCACGATTTACTACGCCGAACGAGTGACGAGAGAACGAAGAAAGTCTTCCCATGTGAGCTAAATCCGAGCTACTTCAACAATAGAAGTAGCACCCTACCAAAATCTTCAATGAGAATCGAATAGGCTGGGTTTATGGGGGGTGGAAGGACTAATGCCAAAATGATCGTAAGCTCGCCTGGTTGCCATACGCCCGCGGGGAGTGCGATCAAGGAAGCCGATTTGAATTAGGTAGGGTTCAATAATCTCCTCGATCGAATCCTTCTCTTCGTGAATGGAAGCGGAAATCGTTCCCAACCCCACTGGCCCGCCATCAAACTTCTCAATGATTGTCAGGAGCAGCTTGCGGTCCATTTCGTCGAGACCGAAGGTGTCTACCTCCATGCGGTTGAGCGCATCGTGGGCGATGTCTTTGGTGATGCGGCCGTCGTAGTCAACCTCCGCGTAGTCACGAACGCGCCGAAGTAACCGGTTGACAATTCGCGGCGTACCGCGTGACCGTCTGGCAATCTCGCGGGCTCCCTCTTCGTCTATCTCCACCCCCAAAATCTCCGCCGAGCGTTTGCAAATCACTTCCAAGTCCTCGTGCGAGTAGAAGTCCAGATGAAATACGATGCCAAAACGCCCGCGTAAGGGAGCCGTGATCAAGCCCGCCCGAGTCGTTGCTCCAACTAGCGTAAACTTTGGCAATTCCAATTTGATGGACCTGGCGCCAGCGCCCTGGCCGATGAGTAAATCCAGGTTGTAGTCCTCCATCGCCGGATACAGTTTCTCTTCAAGGGCCGGAAGAAGACGGTGAATCTCGTCGATGAAAAGCACATCGCTTTCCTGCAGATTGGTTAGGAGGGCGGCGATGTCGCCAGCCTTTTCAATGGCGGGTCCGGCGGTCGACCGCATCTCAGCACCCATTTCGTTCGCGATGATATTCGCAAGGGTCGTCTTGCCGAGACCCGGGGGTCCGGTCAACAGCACGTGGTCGAGAGCCTCTTTGCGGCCCAGGGCGGCTTTCATGTAAACACGGAGGTTCTCTTTGACCTGACGCTGTCCAATGTAATCAGAGAGCCGTGTGGGACGTACGGTCAGTTCAAACTGTCGCTCGTCGTCGTTCGGAGCTTCGTCACGCACTCGGGCTGGTTGCTCTGTTGACATGTTTGGTATCCCGCTGCTCGAATCGTAAAGCCTCAGTGGAACTAAAGCAAAGAGTCGCTCGAAACCGTCAGAGCGGTCAGCCTTTCGCCAGTTTGCGGAGGCTTTGCCGCAGGATTGACTCCACAGACACATCGCCACCTTCGCTAAGTGAGCCGTTGACGGCCTTCTCAGCCGCGTTGCGTTGATAACCGAGATTTAGAAGGGCCGAAAGCGCGTCGGAGCGTACCGAATCCTCAGTGGGTGCAGTTGCCGCTTCAGGCTGAGCCCCTAGCTCTTCTTCCAGCTGCGGTGACGACAACGAAGCTACCTTATCCCGCAACTCCATCACCAGCCGCTCCGCAGTTTTTCTCCCGACCCCGGGAATCAAAGTCAGCCGAGCTAGATTGTTGGTACGGATGGAAGCGATCATCTCATCGGCGCTCATGCCCGAAAGCAAAGTGATACCCAGCTTGGGGCCAATCCCGCTAACCGAGATTAGACGCAAGAAGAGCTCGCGTTCGCGAGCGGTTTTGAAACCATAGAGTTGCAGCGCGTCTTCGCGGACATGCGTGTAGATGCGAAGCTGGACACTGGCGCCCGGCTCCTCCAATTCGTAAAAAGTCGAAATGGGAATCGTGACTTCATAGCCCACGCCGGCGACATCAAGTATTACCGAAGTCGCCTGTTTGGAAAGCAGTGTGCCGGAGAGATGAGCAATCATTGACGAGCAAACGAAGTCGATGCGGGCAAGTTTCGTTAAATGCACGCGGATTGTAGTTGATGGCCGCGCGATTGAGCAACGCACGCCTGAAGAGTCTTGCTCCTTACCATTGATCTCGCATTAGGGATATACTTCCATCAATAGGCTCTTAATGAAATCAGCGAAAATCTCAGAACTCACAACTAACCGGCTCAGCGTTTACCTGCGCTGTTTGAATACGCTCTCAGCGGCGGGCATTAAAACTATTTCATCGCAGGAGCTTGCCGAGCAGTTCAATCTTAATTCCGCACAAATCCGCAAGGACTTAGGTTACTTCGGTGAGTTTGGAGTTCGAGGCGTCGGTTACTTCGTTGAGGAGTTGCAAGCGGACATTACCAAGATTCTTGGCCTGGACAATCCTCACCGGGTAGCCATCATCGGTGCGGGACGATTGGGTACGGCTCTCGCCAACTATCACGGATTCGAAAAATCGAATTTCACGGTTGTGGCTCTATTTGATAATGATGCCTCAAAAATTGGCCGACACCTGGGCAGCGGCGAGGTTCTGGTGCACGACGTCAAGAAGATTGCCAGGATTGTTAAAGAGGAAGGGATCGACGTTGCAGTTATTGCCGTGCCCGCTCGAGCAGTGCAGCGAGTCTTGAATCAGGTGATGGCTGCAGGTGTAAAAGCGGTGCTCAACTTCGCGCCCGCATCTCTCAGCGCCCGTCTGGGAGTGAAAGTCAAAACCGTTGACTTAACAACTTCGCTGGAATCATTATCGTATTTCCTGGCGCGCCCGCAGGGTAACATGGTCACCAATGCGCGCCGCAGCAATAACTTTGAAGAGGCTTTTGAACCGAAGGAACAGGAGCTATAACTGGCACTCGGGAATCAATGGACGAAAAAAGCGCACGACGCGAAATAGTTCAGATCGGCAATCTAATGTACGAACGCAGTTACGTCGTCTCCTCTGACGGCAACATCAGCGTGCGTTTAGACGACGGCCGCATTGTCGCGACCCCGACAATGACGTGCAAAGGTCGCATGAAGGAGGATTCTCTGGCGCTTACGGACGCCGACGGCAAGCCGCTGACTGATCGGAAGGCGTCGAGTGAGTTAGCCATGCACTTACTAATCTATCGGGAACGGAGCGACGTAAAGGCGGTCTGCCATGCGCATCCACCCCATGGAACCGCCTTTGCGGTCGCCGGGCTAGCGATTGATCAGCCGATACTCTCTGAGGTGATTTTGACGCTCGGATGCGTGCCACTCGCGTCATATGGAACTCCTTCGACCGAGGAGTTGACGGAGGCGATGCGTCCGCTGGTGAAACACCATAACGCGCTCCTAATGGCCAACCACGGCGCCGTCGCTTATGGCGCGGATTTGTGGCAGGCATTCGATCGTTTGGAAACGCTCGAGCATACGGCACGAATCGCGATCCTCTCGCGGATACTCGGTGGCTCAAAAAACCTTCCGGCCGCCGCAATCGAGAAACTAATTAATGTACGCGAGGCCGCAGGTTATTTGGGTGAAGGAGCGCGCTGCCAGGCGTGTGGCTATCTTCACGAAACGCAACTCGCGTGTCCGTCTGGCGATCGACCATCAACAGGTTATCGTGGACCTTCGGAAAATGGTTCCGGAAAGATTGCACTAACGCGAGAAGAGTTGGTTGAACTTTTAGCGCAGGCCGTTAGCCGAGGTGAATCGTGAACAGTGAATAGTAGATGGTAAATGGTAAATGTTAGCGATGAGTAGTAAGGTTGAGAACATTTACCATTTACGATTTACCATTTACGCGACTAGAGGAGCATAGCAGATGCCACAAGAAGCACTGGGAATGGTCGAAACCAAAGGACTGGTGGCCATGATTGAAGCAGCGGACGCGATGGTCAAAGCTGCAAACGTTACGCTCATCGGCTACGAAAAAATAGGCGCCGGCTTTGTGACGGCCATCGTCCGTGGCGACGTTGCCGCAGTCAAAGCGGCGACAGATGCCGGAGCTGCAGCAGCACGTCGCGTCGGCGAGCTGGTGAGCGTCCACGTGATCCCGCGGCCCCACGGCAGCGTCGACGAGGCACTTCCCATCGGTCTCAGCCGCGGCTAGGCATGATCATAGCGCGCATCCTTGGCACGGTCGTCTCAACGCAGAAGGACGAACGGCTACTCGGCAAAAAGCTGCTTATCGTTCGTCCCATCAATGTAGATGGAACCGACACGACGGGCTACGTGGTCGCCGTCGATACAGTGGGCGCCGGATTTCACGAGCGGGTCCTGGTAGTTGCCGGCTCGAGCGCACGTCTGGCACAGGGCATGAAAGATACCCCTGTTGACGCTGCCATCTTCGGTGTTATCGATACAGTGGATATCACGGCCCCGGAAATTTAGTCCAAAGTCCGATGTCCAAGGTCCTAAGTCGGAAGATCAAGAGGACATTGGACAATGGACAATGGACAATGGACACTGGACATTGGACACTGGACGTTGGACTAACTAAGTGCAACTTGCTCGCGTCATTGGGACGGTTGTGGCGACCGTAAAGAACGAATCCCTTGAAGGGCGCAAGCTGCTCGTCGTACAAACTTTGAACAAGGATCTCGAGCCGTTTGGCAAGCCGATGGTGGCGGTCGACTCGGTTGGCGCAGGAGTGGGCGAACTGGTTTTCTGGTGTCGTGGTAAGGAAGCCAGCTTTCCTTTCAAGAGAGAAGATACTCCGACAGACTGCACCATCATCGCCATCGTTGATTCGAACGCACATGTAACGCGTTGATGCTTGGAACGCAGGCATCTTGGTTGCAATGAGCGACGCAGGCGCAGACGATTACGGAACCGCGGGCGGTAGCGACCGGATGCTAGCACTCAAGAAGATGGCGGATGGTTCAAACAGCATGCGGGAATTCCACACAACTCTGTCAGATGAGTTGAGTGCTAGCATCCGGTCGCTACCGCTCGCGGTTCCGTATTTAGTGGCCGCCCTGAGTTGAGCAAGACTTATCGAGTTTTTCACAGCCTCGGTAGCTAGCGAGTTTGAGGGCACCGAAAACTAAGGTTGGATACTGCGTAGTATTCGCCAAGTATATGATTCTCGCACGAGTGGTTGGAAACATCGTAGCTACGCAAAAGAACCACCGTTACGAGAACGCGAGTGTGATGCTCTGCCAGCAGATCACTCCCGAGGGCGAAGAAACCACCTACACGGTGTTGGCCCTAAACGCAGTTGATGCGGGCGTCGGTGACACGGTGTTGATTGTTCAGGAGGGCTGGAGCGCTTCGACCGCGGCAACCGGAAAGAGCGGTGCCGCCATTGACTCTGCAATTGTAGGTGTGGTCGATCGCATTGATTTATTGGGAGACGAGTATAAGCAGGTTGAAGCAACGTGAAGTGACTCAGCACCTGGAGTGCGCTGCCTTATCAGCGCTTTTGCAAGCGGCAAAAGGGTGGCGCACTACAAAACACTCAGGGCGTGATCCCCGCTTTCTATAAATAATGAACACGGAACCTGAACAGGCGCGGTTGATTGCGGAAAGAATCGCCAGACGTGTGTCTGGAGGCTCAGGAAGCCAACCATCTACGAGTGCCGCTATGAGCTCACCTTCTGACTTGACCGCTGAGCTGCTTGCGATGCGCGCCGGGCTGAGCGAACTACAGAAACGACTTGCGCAGATTGAAGCGAAAGTTCGGTCCAGCCCCCGAGACACCACCACTTCGGAGATAGGATTTACATCCTCGAGTCCCGGTAGGAGCGAGAGACCGGTTCCCCTGACCCATTCGCCCTGGCTTGCCGGCGTCAACGCCTCTGTCGCTCATCCCAGTCAGGAGAAATTTGGGGTCGAAGAAGCAACAGTATCCGAATTGGTAGACTTCTTTGAGAAGGAGAAGACCTGCAGCCTGGAACCCGGCGGCAAGCCGTGTGACCACTGCGAGAGGTGCAGCTCCAGGGGCTTTTAGTATCCAGCTAACTTTTCCACCGAAAAGGCCGCCCCCGGAAGGCGGCCTTTCGTTTCCACCACAACCACAATCAAGCGTTATTTCGTTGGGGTGGCGTTCGGACGCAGACTGTTTGAATCGATCTTCGGCACCTGCGTCGCTCCTTCTTCCGCCTTGAAATAGGGTTCTTCCTTAAACCCAAAAAGCTTAGCCGAGATTACCGTGGGAAACCGCGCCCGCGTCGTGTTGTAGTCCTGCGTCGCGTCATTGTAATCCTTGCGCGAGGTCGCTATGCGGTTTTCCGTCCCCACTACTTCGTCCTGCAGCTTCAAAAAGTTCTGGTTGGACTGCAACTGGGGATAGGCCTCCTGGAGCACGAGCAAGCGACCAATCGTGCCGCCGAAGCTATTAGCCGCATCAATCACCGCCTGCTTTTGCTCCGGTGACTTATCCCCGCCCTCGCCCTGGGGCGCTTGGTTCGTGGCGTTCAAAAGGCGGGACCGCGCTTCAGCGATCTTACCGAAAACTTCCTGCTCCTGTACGCCGGCAAGTTTCGCAGATTCAACGAGGTTATTAATCAGGTCGGCGCGGCGTTGAAGTTGAGTTTCGACGTTGGCCCATTTGGCCTTCACGTTTTGTTGTTTGGTCGTGAGCGTGTTGTAGCCGCAACCACTCGCTGTTAGTGATACGAGGACGGCCAAAGCTAGTAACAATGTTCGGTTGTAGTTCATGTTTGATCTCCCGATGGTTTATAACTCAATTCACTACCACCCCAGCGAGGCTGCCCAGCTAGGGACCCCGGTTAAGGCGTTTCTGAAAGCTCAGTTTCGTCAACCGTCTCAACTACGTGTTCGATCTGGACCATATAGGCAGCGAAGAGTTCGTTGGCTTCCTCGTCCGAGGAGGGGCGCTTGCCCGTGGCCCGCATGGCAAATATTCTTTCAAACGGTTCAGGGTCGAGCTTCAGCAGTTTGGCCGTCGCTCGCACACAGTCGGGTTTCGCAACCGGCGGCTCCTTACCATGCAGCATCAACACCGCGCGAAAGAGGGACGCGAAACTCGTCAGACTGTCGCTCATCAGATCGCAAAGCTTTTCGACTGAGACAGACGCGGGAATGTATAGCCGGCGGAGTTGAATCAACTTACTACGAAGCTCATATTCGGCCTGGTGCCGCAAGTGAGCGTCAGAAAGCTTGACGACCTCGAAAGGGTCTCTGCCAAAAAGTACAACGCGCGCATTTGCCATCTGATAAAACTCGATCGGAAATACGTCAGCAGCGTCCGATAGTTCCTCGACCGTGAAGTAGACAGGGAGCGGATGTCCCAACCGGCTCCATTCGCGCATTGGCGCCTGGGCCTGGCGAAGATCTTCAGGAGTTATCGTGTTCAGTGCGATAAGCAGATTGTAATCCGAGCGCAACTCCACCTGGTCCCCTGCCGCTGCAGAACCGTAAAGCACCACGGAGGCGAGATTATCGCCATGCGTCGCGCGCAAGTCGCTCACCAGGCCATTCAGCGCTTCCTTAACTAATGTCTTAACCATCTTTTAGTATGCGGTGGATAGTAGCAGAATCCGGACTCAAGTTGCGACAGCGTCCGGGTCGTTAACCGGCAACGACAACTGGTCCACTACCAACTGCCGCCAGCACCGCCACCACCAAAACTACCTCCCCCACCGAAACCACCACCAAAGCCTCCCCCGCCACCGCCAAATCCGCCACCACTCCAGCCGCTGCTGGAACCACCCCAACCTCCTCGGCCACCGCTATTGAGCAAAGAGCCCAATAGAAACATGTTCAGGCAACCGCTGCCTCCGCCCCGCCTCATGGAAAGGAGGATAATAATGATGACAAAAACAATGATACCAAGGGGGCAGCATGAGGAAGGCAATGCGGCAGTGGGTTGGCGCCCTGATTGTTCCCTCCGTTCGCGATAAGCGTAGCTCTGATCTATACCTTCAATGCTAAATCCACGTTTTTCTGCCAGGGTGGCGACGTAGGCCTGAATCGTATCGTAGATTCCCTGGCTGTAGTTTTCCCGTCTGAACTGCGGTACCAGACGTTCTCGCTGGATTTGTCCAACTATACCGTCAAGCAGATCCCCCTCGAGGTGATCGCTAACTTGCGTAAAGTATTTGCGGTCATTGACGGCCACCACCAACAGGAAACCGTTCTTCTCACCTTCCTTCGATCCAATCCCCCAGCCTCGGGCAATGTCCAACGAGTATTCGAAGATGTCGCGGTCGCCGGTTGTAGGCACGGCTACGACTGCAAACTCGATATCGGCTCGCTGCTTAAGATTTCTATAGATCGCTTCCAGACGCCTTCGAGTATCAGGATCTATGACGTTGGCGTAGTCAACGACTGGAGTGAATGGTTCAGGAAGGGGGATGGGTGATTTGGTCGTAGATTGAGCGTGGACGTTAGGACCAGGGAACCAAACCAGGGTCGCGAAAGCGACGGCCAGAAAAGCAAAGCGGAATTTGAGAATCAACCCGGGTCTGAAAACCATGTCTACCTAACCAAGTCGAACAGCCGTAAGTCCGTCCAGTAGTCCAATCAATTTATGTAAGAGATAGAACAACGCTACGCCCACAAAAACGACGATCGACACCGTGGGGTTTCGTTCTTCGTTATGATTCACCTCAGGAATCAAGTCACTGGCGGCAACGTAGAGGGTTACGCCGGCGGAGAAGGGCAGGGCATAAGCAACTGCCGACTGAATCTTCGCCTGAAGCAGCGCGACTCCGACTACACCCGCGAGGGTGGCCGCGCCGATCGCCGCAGTAGCCAGCAGGGCCTTCTTCTGAGACCGTCCCGATGCCAACATGATTGAGG
>JBPCMM010000171.1:0-5995 GCA_051002255.1 Pyrinomonadaceae bacterium | reverse complement strand
CTCCTAAGCGGAAGGTCGCGCGTTGGAATCGCGCCGGGGGCACCACTTTTTCAGTTCCCCACCCACATTCGCACCAGATTCACTTGTCGCCGGGCATGGCAACGACCCGATTCGTCTACTGCTGACTCTTCTATTCGCATAACGACCATTACAAAAGTCGAACAATAGTTGCGCCCAAGCCTCCGGCCTCCGGTGGTGCATCAGTCCAAGTGCCCACAAACGATGTTCTGGCCAGAACAGTGCGAACGATCTCGCGTTGCACGCCGATACCTTTTCCATGAATGATCCGCACGCTTCGAAAACCGGCCTGGTGAACCTGCTCGAGATACTCTTCGACCACGCGTTTCACGTCTTTCGGGTGAATGGTGTGTAGATCTATTACGTCCGTGATTTCGATCGTGACTGGTTCGGGGAAGGGATTGAAGGGATCAATGTTGTCAACTGCGAGTCGCTCAGGATCAGTATTGTCTGGATCGGGATCCTTTGGTCCACCGAGTAATCTCTTGATGTGATCTAAGATGCTCACCCTAATTTGCACTCACATTTTGGAATGCCATTCGGTGCAGTGGCGGCGCGGATCAACTCAACTAGCGCCGACCGCGCTGGTTGACACGTATAAGCAATCCACACGGGGTCCCCGCGCGCGCAGTCCGCGTGGGGTGATAGGAAACCATACCAAATGGCACGAACGCTTTTCGTGTTCGTTCGTGTAATTTCGCAAATCATTTTTACCAATCGATTTTTCAAACTATGAAACTGCCTCGGAAGCCGATTCGGATTCTTGACACTCTCGCCGGGGCGCTTGTACACTCGCGGTCTTTCAAATCCTAACATTCTCCATAGAAGGACCTTGCAGGGACAATCGAGGTTTCGATCATTTGCCTGTATGCGAAAAGGACTGAACTAATGCGCACTCGAAACAAGATTACCGTCGTGGGTGCCGGCAACGTCGGCGCGACTGCTGCTCACTGGCTGGCTGCAAAAGAACTGGGCGATGTAGCGCTGGTCGACATCGTTGAAGGTGTGCCGCAAGGCAAGGCACTAGACCTGGCCCAGGCCGCGCCCATCGAGGGCTTTGATGTTCGCCTCACCGGTCTCAATAGTTATGACGGCACCGAAAACTCCGACGTGGTCATCATCACGGCTGGACTGCCGCGCAAACCGGGCATGAGCCGAGACGACCTCCTGAAAACCAATGCTGATATCGTCACCAAGGTGGTGGACGAGGTTGTTAAGCGGTCGCCTGAGTCAATTCTGATTATCGTTTCAAATCCGCTCGATGCGATGTGCCAGGTGGCCCTGCGACGCTCGGGTTTTCCCAAGCATCGGGTCATTGGTATGGCCGGAATATTGGATTCCGCGCGCATGCGTTGTTTTTTGGCCGAGGCGTTAAATGTCTCAGTTGAGAACGTGACCGCATTTGTGCTTGGAGGCCATGGCGATACCATGGTTCCCTTGCCACGCTTTTCCACCTGCGCGGGAATTCCCATCACCGAGTTGCTGCCCAAAGAAAAGATCGACGCAATTGTAAAACGAACCGCTAATGGCGGCGCTGAGATTGTGAGTTTGTTGAAAACAGGTTCGGCTTACTATGCACCCTCGGCGGCGGCCGTGGAGATGACAGAATCGATTTTGAAAGACAAGAAGAAGATCCTTCCTTGCGCGGCTTACCTCGAAGGGGAATATGGTATCAACGGTCTCTACGTTGGTGTCCCGTGTAAACTTGGCGCGCGCGGTCTCGAACAGATAATCGAGATCAACCTGCTTGCAGAGGAGCGTATCGCACTGCAAAAGAGTGCCGCCGCAGTGCAGGAACTAGTTAATGTTCTGGGGATTTAGGTGCAGATGTTGTCATTTTGATTGACAAGTTGGGTGGCCGGGGCTATAAGAGACGCCGCATTCCTCGCAGTCACCTGTGAGTTTCACTAAGCACCACTCGAAGTCGTTATTAGAGCGCGATCCCAGCGCGTAGTTTTGATTGAATCTGGTGCTTACTACGAAACAAGGAGACCGTTTCTACCACGCAACGACGAAAGGAAATAGCTATGAGCTACGCAGGCACACAACAGTCTGGTCCATTGAGTTTGGAAGATCGAGTTACAGCGCTTGAGGAGAATGCCGAGAAAAACAACAAGAATCTTACGGACACTCTCAAGAAGCTCGTAACAACACTCAACGAAGCCAGGGACGTAGAGTGCAAACTACCACCGTTCTGTGAGGAACCAGGGAACCCTGGCGAGAATGAATAAGGCCGCGACCCTAGTTACTCTTTCGGGTTCGCGATCTCCCGTTTCGAGTTACCTCTGGTCGCTTATCAGAACCACATCATTGGTCTCTACTCCGCGCTCGCAAGCGAGCAACTTGTGGTCGTACGACCAGTCGTAAGAAAAGACTTGGTCTGCCCTGAAGTTCGTTATCTGCATGGGTGGTCCACCGTCTATTGCTTGCCTCCAAATATTTGAGATACCGGCGCGAGTGTCAACGTACATCAGGGCGCGCCCATCGGGCGTCCAGCGAATCCGCTGCCGAAGGAGGATGGGAATATCATACGTGTAGATTGCGCGACCCCCTGCAAAGGGAATGATCGCTATTTTCAGGGCATTCCTATCTTGGTCCCAGTACCGACAAGCGATCATCTTCCCATCGGGGGAAACGACCGGCACACTTGAATTAGCATTGGACAGTTGCGAGGGTTGACCCCCATCTACCGACACTTTCCATAATGTTGGCTTTGCGCCACCGCTTTGATAAACGACCCAGCGGCCATCAGGCGAAGGATATGGATTAGAATCGCTGCCACCGCTAGTCAACTGCTTCGGGTTACTGCCGTCAGCGTCCATTCTCCAGATGTTAAAGGGCCCCGTCCGGGTTGATGAAAAAAAGATATAACGCCCATCGCGCGAAACTGCTGGATGGTAATTTGAACCTGCATCAATGGTCAGTTGAGTCTTATCGGTTCCATCGGAGCGCATGCTCCAGATATCCAGCTTTCCGCTGGCCACCGTGGAATAAATAATCCTGTTATCGGGCGTCCATGCCAGTCCATAGGTCCAACCAACTCCAGACGTGATCCGAGTGGCGCGGCTCGCATCTCCATTAGGCGCCAACCAGATACTTGTCAACCGATTAGATTGCACCGATACGAGAGAGCTTGAATTGGCCGTCAGACTGATGTCGTTGTAATCGTTGGAATCTTTGGTAATGCTTTGCACTTCACCCTCTGGATAGGAGACATACCATAATTGAATCGGACTAACTGATTCATCGGCAGCGGTGGCGATTATGCCGCTGCCGTCCTTAAGCCAGGCAAGCCCTAGAACCCCGAACCACTTGTGTGATGTCGCTGGCTTTTCCGTCCCATCTGCTACGCGCACTGCAACCACACTCATGTGAAAACCTCCCGTATAATTTCCGTCAGCGCAAGTGATCACTTGTCCGTCGGGCGACCACGCTGGTCCCTGAAGAAATGCGTCAGGACCCTTGCGTGTAGCGAGTTTCCGCTCCTCGGAGCCACTGATGTCCGCCACCATGAGCGCGTATTCACCTTCCTTCTTGTCGTAGCGAATAAAGGCAAACTGCTTTCCGGTTGGCGAAAGAGTGACGGCGCTGTCAATGCCGAATATTAGCCTCTTTGCAGCCCCGCCGTGGGCCGGCACTTCGTAAAGCAGGCCAATATCGTTCTTTTCAAACCTGACGTAGTAAATATAGTTGCCATCGTGTGAGAAGGTTATTCCCAGGTAGCGCACTTCCGCCGCTGCCGCAATTATCGAGTTACTTGCGGTTGCTATGTAGCTCAACACAAGAGCTTGTTGTCCAGCGTCTTCCACAACGTGGGCGATGTATTTACCGTCAGGAGAAATGGCCGCGTTGAGAGATCTGCCTGTATTGGTGAGTTTAGTCATCCCCATGTTTTGAAATGGCACGCGGGCCCTGGTTCTGCGCCACTGGAAGGTGGCCCAGAAGCCCGCAACGACAACGATGAGTGCCAGAACAAAAAAGCTGATAGACAGCCTCGGGCGGCGAAGCGAGTCGGAGATACTTTTGAAAGCGCTTGAATGTGATGGTTTCGATATTACTAGCCTTTGCGTGCGATGAACGTCCGCTTTATCAAGGGACTTCCGAACGGCCCCGAGATCGGCAATCATTTCCGCCGCCGTCTGGTAGCGTGACTCGGGCTTCTTCTCCAGAGCTTTGAGCGTTATTCGGTCAAGTTCCGGGTGTAGGCGCTTGTTTATCGACGATGGAGGAGGCGGATTGAAGTGAAGAATCTGCGCGCCAATCTCAATGACGCTACCGCCTGAGAATGCGGGCCTCCCAGCCAGGCATTCGTAGAGCAGGGCCCCCAGGGCAAATAGATCGCTGCGCGCATCGACGTCAGCACCCATCGCCTGTTCCGGTGAAAGATACAAGGGTGTCCCTATGATTACGTTGCTGCTCGTCCGCGCCAGCAATGTGTTGGCGTCTGGACCAGCATCTGGCGCATGCTCCTCTTGCAATTGCTTTACCAATCCGAAGTCAAGCACCTTGACTTCGCCCTCTTTATCGACGATGACGTTTGAGGGCTTGATGTCGCGATGAATGATTCCCCGCGCGTGCGCCGCTCCCAGGGCTTCCGCCACCGCTTCAACAACCTCCACCGCCTGTGCGATTGTCAGCGAGCTGGAATGTAGAAGGTCACTCAGGGTTTCTCCATTGATGTATTCCATCACGATAAAGGGCTGACCTTCAGCTGATTCCCCGTAGTCGTGGATCATTGCGATGTGCGGGTGTGAAAGAGCGGAAACGGCGCGCGCTTCACGTAAAAAGCGGGCTCGATAGTGATGATCCTGTGAGTCAGATAAGAACTTAATAGCTACCTGTCTGCCAAGGTGAGTATCTTCAGCCAGATAAACGACGCCCATGGCGCCCTCACCAAGCTTTCTCACGATCCGATAATGTGAAACTGTCTGCCCGATCATCCGTTCTTGTTCATTCTCGATTAAGCACTAAAGGCCGGATTGTTAGCGCGGTGGTAATTACTCCGGTCGGAATGGATTAAGGAACCAAATCCTCGTGTGGGCTGTTATGCTATGCCAAGCATAATGGCATTTCAAGGTACAAATGTCTCAGACTGAGGCTTGTTGAACCAGAGAGTTGTTGGCAGCAGTCGAACACAGCACGGATACACGGTAGCGATTGCGTGAAAACCCAAAAGGGCTATTTAATTCCGCGGATCGCCTGGGCATAAAGCACTGATTAGGTTACCGTCTTTATTTTCTCAACCAGCCGAACAATCCGTGCACGATAGACTCGCGGTTCTCTTCATAGATAGCTCTGGTCAGGGGGATATTCATGGGGCAGGCTTGCACGCAGTTTTGTGCATTGCCGCAATTGGTGATGCCATCTTCCTGAAGCAGCGCTTCGAGGCGTTTGTCCCGCGTCATCTTGCCCGTGGGGTGCATGTTGAAAAGACGAACCTGCGCAATCGCCTGCGGCCCAATGTAGTTATCGCCGTCGTATTGCGGACAGGCTTCAAGACAGCAGCCACACGTCATACATCGTGAGTAAGCGTAGCGCTCCTGGACTTCGTCTTGGTCCATTCGGGGTCCGGGGCCGAGATCGTGAGTACCATCGAGTTCGATCCAGGCGTGAACACGCTTAAGGTGATCAAACATTTGCGAGCGGTCAACAACAAGATCCCGAATGTTCGGAAACTTGGACATCGGCTCCAGCTTGATAGGCTGATCGAGATTGTCGACCAGAGCCGAACACGATTGCCGTACTCGTCCGTTGATGATCATCGTGCAGATGCCACACACCTGCTCCAGACAATTCATACTCCAGACGGGCGGTGTGGTGGGGTGGCCGTTGCTGGTTACTGGATTTTTCTGAATCTCCATGAGGCAGGAGATGATGTTGAGATTCGGGCGATAAAGGATCTCAAACCTTTCCCAGTATTGAGGTGAATCGGGATTGGCGCGCCGCCTGATATGGATCTCGACAGTCTTGGGAGAAA
>JBPCMM010000170.1:0-7844 GCA_051002255.1 Pyrinomonadaceae bacterium | reverse complement strand
GGAGTAATGACCGCCATAATCATCGCCTCTATTTTGACCGGTCTGCGCCAGAACATCGTTTCTATCATCGAGGAATACGGGACCAACAACATCTATGCGTTTCATCTTTCAACCGGACCCCGCGTCGGCGAGGATCGCTCCGAACGAACTCGCAAGCCTTTGACGGTGGCCGATGCCGAGGCCATCGAGGCGCAGGCAAGCGCTGTCGACGAGGTCGCTGAGGTAGCGCCAAACGTTGGCTACAGCGGTGGGCCTTTTGACGACAACATCACTTACCAGGGACACAATTACCGCTGGGGAAACACGCAAGGCGTTTCGTCAAACTACGCAGACATCACCAACATCGTTCTCAAAGAAGGCCGGTTTATAACTGAGCTGGACGACCAGCAGCGGGCCAACATAATGGTGATTGGAGTTAACGCCGCGGATGCACTTTTTCCGGGGCAGAATCAGATTGCCGGAACCAAGGTCCGGATGGGCGGCTATAACTTCGAGATCGTCGGAGTGTTGGAAAAACGAAAGGCCGGTTTCTTCGGCGAGAACGAAGAAGACAATGCAGTTTTCATTCCTTACCGCACAGCGCAGAAGGTTGCGCCGGCAAAGGGTTATCTACTCCTAGTCATCCGCGGCCGTTCAGGGCAAGTGACTGAGGCGTTGACGCAAGCCGAGGAAATTTTGCGGCGACGACGCAACGTGAAATTCGGCGACCCGAATAACTTTGACATCAAAACGGCGGACAAGTTCATCGAACAGTTTGACAGCATCACGGCGATGGTAGGCCTGATCGCTATTGCGATTTCCAGCCTGGGACTCCTGGTGGGCGGAATTGGTGTGATGAACATCATGTTGGTCAGCGTTACGGAGCGCACGAAGGAGATCGGGGTGCGCAAGGCGTTAGGCGCGCGCCGGAAAGACATCGTGCGTCAGTTTCTATTCGAGGCGATGACCCTCACATTTCTGGGTGGGATCCTGGGAGTCGTTTTGGCTGTCGGCATCAGCAGAATCGTCATGTTGCTCGTTCCCAGCTTGCCCGCATCAATTCCCAGTTGGGCCGTGATTACAGGTCTCAGCGTCTCGATCGGCGTTGGTCTGATCTTTGGTGTCTGGCCCGCCCGCAAAGCCTCACGCCTCGACCCCATCGAGTGCCTGCGTTACGAATAACTGAGCCACACAACTTTTTCGTCTATAATCGGCTTCTGGAGGACCACTGCGCCGAAAATAGTCGCTCCATACTTGGAGTGCGGCGGCAGGCGTTGCGCGACGCCGCTATGGATGGCGCCGACACGTCAGATGTTCGCGCGATGATGTGGATCCAAATCGCCGTCGTCGATTCGCTTTGCCGGCGCACTCCAGCGTAGTTCTGTTGCCCGGGGTTGACTCAAAATAACGACTTGAAAAAGACAACTTCACAGCGGGATCTAATCAAAGAATTCTTGACCTACATTCAGGTCGAGAAAGGCCTGGCGCTTAACACACTCGAGAGTTACGCGAGGGATCTGGCGCGCTTGGAGAAATGGGCCACCAGGAGTGCTAAGCCAGTGCAGGAGTTAACCAGATACGACTTGAGGCACTGGATCGCAGATCTTTCGCGAGAGGGCCTCTCGCCCTCCTCAGTGGCCAGAGCCGTCAGCGCGGCGCGGGGTTTTTTTCGCTTCCTTATGCTCGACGGCCACATCAAAAAGCACCCGACTGAAGACCTCGACACGCCGCAGCGTTTTGCTTACCTGCCGCAATTTCTAACTGAAGACGAAATCGACCAGTTGTTTGCCGCTCCCGATATTTCGACAGAGGAGGGCATTCGGGACCGGGCGCTGTTGGAAGTAATGTATGGGGCTGGACTACGTGTGTCTGAACTGGTCTTATTGAAGCAGGCCGACGTGGATATTCACTCGGGGTTGATAGTTTGCCACGGCAAAGGAAGCAAGGAGCGCCGCGTTCCGATCGGTAAGAGTGCGATTCACTGGCTGCAGCAGTACAGTGGCGTGAAAGCCACCTACGGGAAAGCGACGTCAGCATTCATGTTCGTGAATCGCGGTAAGCCACTGACGAGGCAGTTTGCCTGGGCCATGATAAAGCGTTACGCAGCCAAAGCGGGAGTAAAGGACATCTCTCCCCACACATTGCGCCACAGCTTTGCCACGCACCTGTTACAGAATGGCGCCGACTCCCGCTCGGTTCAGGCGTTGTTGGGTCACAGCGATATTTCTACGACACAGATCTACACACATATCACCGATCGCCATCTGCGCTCTTCATATGATAAACACCATCCGCGTGCCCGCATGGCTTCAGCAGGAGACAAAAAGACAAAGCAGTAGGTGGGGCGTGTTCTTCCTAATGTTTCTCCTTCGACAACCCTCCCCGGAAGCAATTCGACGATTTATTTCTTCTCAGCGCGAGCTGCCATTTTCTTACCCCGAAGTTGGCGCTACCGCGAGCGAACTTCCGTCGGATTACATCGTCGACCACAATCGGATCAAGTTGGGCACAGGAAAGGAAATTTACGACCGCGCCGTCGCGGCACTGCAAAACTGGAAGCAGTTTGATCTCGGTTGGGTGAGAATGGTCCCACCGGAAACGCCAAAGGTGGGTGCGGTGGTGGCGATACTAACGCGTCACTTCGGATTCTGGTCGCTGAATGCCTGTCGAGTCGTTTATCTAATTGACGAGGAGGGACCGGTGACCAAGTTTGGCTTTGCTTACGGAACCTTATCGAGTCATGTGGAACGGGGAGAGGAGCGGTTCACAATTGAGTGGCACTCAGCGGACGACACGGTCTGGTACGACATCCTCGCCTTCTCGCGACCTAATCAACTCCTCGTCCAGCTCGGTCTGCCGCTCGCACGAATGCTGCAAAAGCGTTTTGCGAGAGATTCACTAAATGCAATGGCCGAAGCGGTACGTCACTCCTAGTGTTCCACTCAAATAGCGTTTATTCAGCGTAGTGCACGGGCTCCAGGCGTTCCGGATTGGGGAAAACAACAATTGCCTAACGGCAGGTTAGAAGAGTAGAGTACGCCCGTTCTCCAGTTAGCTCCTTTCCAACCGAAGCGCCGTCGCTAATTTGCTTTTTACGGCCATTAACTGGTCACAATAATCCTTGAGCTAGGCCGGTTAACCGGTGCCTTACAGGAGAAAGATTCATGCAGGAGATGCTTCCCCCACGGAGTTCCGCAGTGTTACGTCGAAAGCGCGTCCTCATTGTGAACTGTTACTTTGATGATTCGCGGCAACCAATTCGCAGGACCAACAAAATACCTCAGGCAGTCGGGCCGATATATCTGGCGGGCGCTTTCGCGCGCGATTTGTGTGACGTCCGGTGCTACACGGAAGTAGCAAGTGGCCCGTTGGAAGATGAAAGGCTGCTTGGCTGGCCTGACATGCTGGTTCTCACCGGTCTAACCAACGGCTTCGATCGCATGCTGCACCTCGCAGCGTATGCCCGCAGCAAAAATCAAAAAGTTATTGT
Source organism: Pyrinomonadaceae bacterium (assembly GCA_051002255.1). GTDB lineage: Bacteria > Acidobacteriota > Blastocatellia > Pyrinomonadales > Pyrinomonadaceae > PSRF01. The sequence goes on along the minus strand of JBPCMM010000170.1, from coordinate 4,375 downwards.
CGTCGCAGGGGGCCCCGCCGTCCGGGCATTGCCGCTACTGTCGAAAAAGTTTTTTGATTACACCTGCCTGGGAGATATTGAAGAGCTGGGCGAGGTGATTGCGGAAGCTTTCGGGACCGGGTATGTGGAGAAGCAGATGCTCCCGCGTTACGACCTGGCTTACTGGTTGGGACGAATTGGCTATGTAGAAACAACCCGCTATTGCAATTTCCGTTGTTCGTTTTGCGCGCTTACGGGTGAGGGGCGGCCCTATCAAACTTACGACCTCGATCACATCCGGCAGCAGATCATGGCATCGGGTAAGAGAAGTAGAATGCTCTTTCTCGACAATAATTTCTATGGAAGCGACCGGAATCATTTCCGGGCTCGCATCGGCCTGATCAATGAGATGCGCCGGGCGGGCCAGTTTCAGCATTGGAGCGCATTGGTCACCAATGACTTCTACCGGGGCGAGGAAAATTTGCGACTCGTGAGAGATGCCGGCTGCGAGGTACTCTTTAGCGGTCTTGAATCGTTTGATAACGACTGGTTGCGCAGCTTCAACAAGTTGCAGAATACCTCGACGCCACAAGTGGAGATGGTTACTAAATCGCTGAATGCGGGAGTTGTCTTTGCGTATGGTCTGATGCTCGATGTTACCACCCGCAGTATTGCTGACCTGCGACGCGAGTTGAAGTTCATAACTGGCACCCCGGAGATCACTGTTCCCTCCTTTATCACGCTCTCGATCCCGCTTCTGGGAACGCCTTATTTTTACGAGTCTGTGGAAAATGGCACGATACTCCCCGACACCAAGCTTCGCGACATGGACGGAACGACTATTCTGCAAAGGCCGTTGGATGACGTCGGCGAGGTGGTGAAGTTTGTTAGCGACCTGCAGAGCCTTAGAGGGTTTCACGGCCGCATGGTGAAGCATGCCGTTGGATTTGCCAGACTTTATCGCTCCAAGCTGACTAAGGCCCAGATGGTGCTGGCCCTGGGGAACAATCTACTGACCTGCGCGCAACCTTTGACGACTTCGTTCACAGGATTGGGTTGGATCAAGGCGCGCCCCAAGCCACGTACTTTTATTAGTAGCACAGAACCACTCGATCACATGTACACTCCGGCGTTTCGTGTAGACTCGCGGTTTGAGAGTTACTTTAAACCCACAATGGTGACGGACAAGAGCGGCCAGTTGCACCAGGATATCATCCAGTCGGGCTTGTTGCAGATTCATGCTCCCCGGCAAGCTGTCGCGCGAGCCTGATCGGGTTTCAGACGGGCAGCGAACGTTCCACACGCAGCTAAAAAGCTTGAAGAATTAGAATCGGTCCGGAATACTACTCAACATAGGAAAATTAGCGGGTTGGGAAGGGCGGTTTACCCCGCTGATGCGCTATGCACTCAAGCCCCAATGTGTGACGTCTCGTTTCCTGAGCACTCCTCACTATGCCGAGCAATCTGGCGGTTGAATGTTACTAACCTAAGCGGGGGTAAACCGCCCTTCCCAACCTGCGAATTTCTGTCCCTTAAGTGGTATTCGTCGAACGATTTCGATTTTTTCACAGCTTCTAAAGCAGGATGTGAATGAGAAATCGCTAGCCTTACATGCCGCTAGTTCGACTTAGCCAGTTGGTGTGATCCGGGCCCGCTCACGCTCGACCAGCACGCGTCTCAAGATTTTTCCTGACGGGCTTTTCGGAATCTCCCTAACAAACTCCACCAGCCTGATTCGTTTATGCGGGGCGACCCGCGCCGAAACAAATTCCATAATCTCGTCCATGGTGGCTGCGGCTCTAAGCACCACGAATGCTTTGGGCACTTCGCCGGCCTCTTGATCCGGACTCGGAATCACCCCAGCGTCAGCGATTGCCGGATGAGAAAGCAAAACGGCCTCGAGTTCGGCCGGCGCCACCTGGCGGCCTTTGTACTTGATTAATTCCTTCAATCGATCGACGACGAACAAGCGGCCGTCTTCCTCCGCATAGCCAAGGTCGCCCGTACGCAACCATCCGTCGTCCCGAATCATTTCCGCTGTTGCGTGGTTGTTGCCGAGATAGCCCTTCATAACCTGCGGCCCGCGAACCCAGATCTCGCCTGTCTGATTGGGACCGAGCTCGGCGCCAGTAATGTAGTCAACAATCTTGCATTCCGTATTAGGCAGGCAGTATCCGACAGAGCCTTGTTTATCAGGTATCGAAGGCAGGGTGGAGTGGGAGAGTGGGCTCACCTCCGTCAACCCATACCCAAACCGAATTGGACAACCCAAACGCTCTGAACACGCCTGGGCCACCTCAGCGGCGAGCGGAGCCGCACCACAATGAATCAGTCGCAGCTTTGAGAGATCGTGTTGGTCCACCTCCGGAACGCGAGACAGCTCCAAGACAAGGGGTGGAACCAGCGGCGCAACCGTGACTCCGTAGAGCTCGAGCGTCCGCAGAAATTGACCCAGGTCGTAGCGTGCGAGGATCACTATGGTAGCTCCCTGGCTGAGTCCCAGATTTACAACCACGTGCAAACCGTAAAGGTGGTACATCGGCACCACGCATACCATCGTGTCTTCCTCCACGAGCGCCTGGCTGGCGTGAAGCTGGCACAGCATGGAAACGAGGTTGTAATGCGTCAACATCACTCCCTTTGGAAAACCGGTAGTGCCGCTGGAGTAGGGTAAAGCTACCAAATCGGTGCCAGGGTTGATTTTGATTTGCGGGAGTGGGTCATCATGTTCTAGCAGAGAGGTAAACGGGACCGCGCCTTCAGCTTCGCCAATGACAAAGATCTGCCGGATCTTGCTTTCTTGCGCCGCCCGTTTGCCTTTATTCAACAACTGCGGAATCGTGAGCAGATAGTTAGCGCCCGAGTCTCTTAGTTGTGTTTTTACTTCCGCATCGGTAAACAACGGCGGAACCATGGTAGTGGCGCCACCCAGCATTGCGACGGCGTGAAAAGCCAACGCATATTCAGGAGAATTGGTACTGTAGATGGCGAGGACATCGCCTCTGTTAAAGCCATGGCTCGCGAAACCGGCTGCCAGTTTGGGTATGGTTAGGGCTAATTCCTTGTAGGTGATCGTACGTCCGCTTGACCCATCGATGAGCGCAGGTTTATCACCCAACTCCTGAGCGCGCCGCAGAACGTGTTCAGCTAGTGAGATCTCCGGAATCGTTACATCTTCGTGAGGGCTGCTGAAGATCATAATCGTTTCATCTCCGCGAAAGTTGTGAAGGGAGGAAACGGTCGCGGGCTAGTGGGCCGTATCGTTGAAATTACTAGCATCCGTTTCCGTTGCCGCGCTCGCTTCTCATTCACACCTATCTTCAGATAGGTGACGACGGTGAACGCAAATTCTCGGAACCGTTTTAACGGTTCTGAGGGTAACCGAACGGTTCCGACACCCCAGCTAAAGCAGGGTGTGAATGAGAAGTCGCTAGGCAAGCATTTGTCACCGGCAACTAGTTTTCGCCAACTGCCGCGCCGCCATCGGCAAAGGGCTGATCTCGTTCTTTGACGGCTTGCTTAAAACCAACCTCAGCTGCTCTCTTTTGAAATGCATAACCCTCCTGAGTGTGACGTGCGATGCCGTCAAACATCGTAGCCAGAACCTGCGTTGTGTTCAGGCCTTGCGCCAGCATAGTTTGATTGATCAAGAGCTTCATCATTACTAACTGACTAATGGGAAGACGGGCTACGCGTTCGAGTAGTCGTTCGAATCGCTCGTCGAGTTTTTTGGCCGGTGCCGCTTCAGTTGCCAAGCCCCATTCGAGCGCCTGTTTTCCTGAGAGGCAATCTCCAGTAAAGAGAAGCCGTTTCGCCTTCTCGACCCCGACGCGGTAGGCCCAGAGCGCGGTTGTAGGCACGCCCCACACGCGCGCAGGTGGATACCCAATCGAGGCTCGGTCCTCAATGATCAGAAGATCGGAGCAGAGCGCCATGTCAGTGCCGCCGGCTACGCAAAAGCCATGGACTTTACACAGTACTGGTTTGTCGCTGTAGAAGAGACTCATGAATCCACGGACATTGCGGCTCATCATTGCGTAGTCGAGCACGGGATCCCAGGTGGCGTCAGGATCATGGTTGGCGAGCTGGACCTTCGGATCCATCGGCGAACCTGTTGGCCAACTGGTTAACCCCTGCTCTAGACCGAGCCTTTGCTCGGCTGCAACCACCAGATCGTAGCCCCCGCAGAAGCCTTTGCCGTTTCCCGCCAGGGCGATCACATGGACGCTTGGATCCAGGTTGGCGCGCTCCACACACGCCGCTAGTTCGGCTGGCATCTCCAACGTGATGCCATTGCCGCGCTCAGGACGGTTGAGGGTGATGCGGGCGATGAGGCCAGTGACTTCGTAAGTGAGTGTCTTGAGTGTATCCATAATCTTAGATATTTTAGATTTTA
>JBPCMM010000169.1:0-20276 GCA_051002255.1 Pyrinomonadaceae bacterium | reverse complement strand
CTCAAACTGGCCGGTAACGCATACCGTGGCGCAGGAATCCCCGACTGTATTCGCAGCGGAGAGGAGGCGGCCGAAGCGCTGGCGTCCTTCCTTGGAACCGAGGCTTAGTTATGGCGCTATAGAACCGCGAGAGGTGGCGACCGGATCATTTTCCATTTGTCATTTGCATAATTTGGCGTTTTTTATTGGTCATTTTCTGATCTCATTTCTTGGTGCTTCGTGTTACTTCGTGGATCGTTTGCCCTGGCCGCGAGATGACGAACGATCCACGAAGTAACACGAACTGGACACGAACAAGAAATCAACCATGCCGAATGAGAAATGATCAATGAAAGTCGTCAAACGACAAAATGGAAAATGACCCGGTTTTGTATTGGAGCAGCCCATTGACACGCGTTCTCAGTTGGAATAGAAAGCAGTCCTAACGCCCCATTGCTCCCACATTTTAAGGAGGTCACATCATGTCAGCTAAACAGCCCGCACACGAGTTTTCGAGAATCCAGACTGAACAGGCGCTGAGACAAATGAACGACGATTGGGTTAAAGCGTTGGTCAGGGCCGACGGCGCGACGCTGGATCGCATCATGGCCGACGATTTTTTCTTTGCTTATCCGATGGAGGGTGATGATAAGACACAGTTCATCGGCGATGTGGTCTCGGGTGATGTGAGGGTCGAATTCCTTGGTCGCGAGAACGTCAGTGTCCGTATCTGGGGAAGCACGGCAGTATTGACCGGAAGGGACTCAGCAAAATGGTACTACCAGGGGCGCGACTTTAGCGGCCACTACAAGATCATTCATGTCTATTCTTTGCGCGACGACCGCTGGCAACTCGTCTCTGTTCAGGCCTGCCCGATAACATAAGAGTCAGGAGTCAAGAGTCGGGAGTCTAGACTTAGTAGCGAGTTTCTCAAGCCAGGAGGAGTTGCTTTGCATTAGCGGCAGGAAGGCTTCGCGAGGGACCGTCGTTTCGACATGCATGTTGTCGTCAGTATTGATAACTGCCCCGGCCACTGCGGGAGCTAGTTGCTTTTCGTCGCAAACGTACCAGGATTCAACGTCGATGTCATTCATCAAGCCCACTCTGGCCAGCTCCGCCGCGGTTCGCGCGTCTTGCATTCGCTCAGCGATTCGATCCAGATTCAGTAGCACCTTGCTCCCCACAAGAATCAAGTCCTTGCCTTTAGTCGCACCACCAACCCGGAACACCATTACGTGCGGGAAAACCTTCTGATATGTGGCGAGAATGGATCGCAGGCTCTCGGTTGAGAGCTGATAGATTTGTATCCACTGAACAAACACGCCGCTATCAGTGAGGCCGCCGCGACCCAGCTCGAAAAACTCCTGAGTAAACAGGTTCGCCACTCCCGGCACCCAGGGATGGCTTGGCTCGCTGACAATCATGTCGTATCGCGTTTTGGTGACGCGCAAGTAGGTTCTGGCGTCGTCAATGATCAAACGAAGCCGTGGATCAGTTAGAGGCCGATGGTTGACGTGTTCGAAATAGCGGGCGGCATCGACGGCCGCAGGCTCGAGTTCCACGCAGTCGAGCGCACCGAGAGGCGATTGCAACATTGCTCCGGCGCTTACTCCGGAAGCGAAACCAACCAACATTCCGTTCTTGATGTTGGGCGCGAGCAACAAAGGCATCTGCCCGACCATTACCTGCGTCGGCATATCTTCGCTATCTGAAGCGTTCGTGCGTCCGTTAATAGCCAGCGACGTGATGCCCCAGTCTTTGCGAACAGAAACTGTGGACGTGGGGCCTTCTTTGTACATTAATAACTCGGGATTCTGCGGACCCTGTTTTGAATCAGGAGTTACGCCATCGCGGTGGGCAAGCACGCGAACAAGGCTATCGTACGCTCCCATGGAGAGGTTTTCTAAATTCATTCTGGGCGCGAAAACAAATAGCAGAACTATGAGCAGTGCGGCGACTCCGAGACCGAAGCCACGCGGCAGCTTCTGTTCAGCGGTTCGGCTGCGAGGTTGATAAGCGAGGCCAGCCACCACGAGGCAAAGCGCGGCGGCGAAAAGAATCGTGTATTTGGTGCTCGTTAGCGGAATCAAGATGAACCCGGTGCAGAAAGCTCCGGCAATGGCCCCGACGGTGTTGACCGCGTAACTACGACCCACAAGTTGGACCGAAGTTGACGAATGCTCTTTGCTGGCCCAAACGAGTACGAGCGGCATCGCGGTCCCCATTAGGAACGCCGGCAGCAGAATCAGCAGGCCGGCTGCGAATATCTGCAACAGCAATAAGCCACTCCAGCTACCGACGTTAAGCCGCAATCCGGTATTCACCAAAAGCACTGGGATTACATTTACGATCACCAGACTCAGATAGAGACTACCGGCCGTGACCAATTCAACCTTCAGAATCGTGAACCTCAAGTTTTCCGAATAGCGGTTCCGCCCAATAAAATAAGCCCCAGCCGACAGTCCTATCAGGAACAACGACACCACAATCGTGAAAGCATAAGTGCTGGACCCAATGATCATGGTTAAAATTCGCGTCCAGGCCACCTGGGCACTGATGGTCACAAACCCAGAAACGAAGGCGCAGAACAACCAGAACCGTGGTCCTCCCACGTGCTGATCATGTGCAATGCCATCCTGCTCGCTTTCCGACAACGAACCCTCTGGCACTACTTCCGTATGGTTCTTCTTTCTCGTGGCGTCGAGTACTCGATCAGCAAAGATCGCAACCATGCCTAAGAGTATGTTGATAGCCGCCGCTGTATATATGGTGGCGCGCACTCCCAAAGTAGGCAATAGGAAAAATCCCGCCGCAATAGTCCCGCAGATAGCTCCGACAAGATTGCGCGTATAAAGACGCGTGACCGAGGTGGATTCGAATCCTGGCGAACGTACCAAAGCAGCTGACAGGACCCCCAAAGTGGCCCCCATCAGGGTCGTGGGCACTAGTAACAGAAGAGAGGAAAGGGCAAAGCGCCAGACGCTAAAGGCAAATGGGCCCGGCTGGAGCTGCTGCCAAATCAAGGCATAGATGTTGTCGACCCAACCAAAAAGGAATGGTACTGCGATGGCATACAGCCCAATCCCAATTTCAATTAGTCCATAGGCGCGAATAGGCCGCCTGATTCTCGAGGCGAATTGACCGGCCAACGCGCTACCAAGCGCGAGTCCTCCCATAAAAGCCGCGAGCACCGTGCTGACAGCAAGAGTAGTCGCGCCGAAGACTAGACCAAGCATGCGCGCCCAGAGCACCTCGTAGATCAAGCCAGTCGCCCCGGAAAGAACGAAGCAGACGCCGATCAACGACAGACTTCTCATCGAGTAAAAGCGGATCGCAGGCGGCTTGACGGCCCGTTCAATAGTAGCCATAGAGTTCTTTTCTTCAGAGATATATCACGTAGGAACTGCGCCAGACTCTTGCAGGGATAGAACCTGGCGCGGCCGCGGTCAGCAGAATCGAGTAGTCGTCGCCTGAAACGTGCCGGGACCGTTGGGCGGCCTCCATTTCAGCGGCCGATGAGTCGAGATCGGAATCGATCAAAGCATCCTGAGGACGTACCAGCGCCAGGCGGCGCAAGCACTGGTACAAATGTTCCAGACCCGATCCGGAAGGTCCGACCTCGTTGCCGAGAATCAAACGCACCTCAGCTCCCTCGTCAATGAAGTGTTTCAAGTGAGAGGCTGCGCGAATAACACCGCGCTCGAATCGTTCCGGAAAACTTCCTAACTCTGACTCGGGCACCGGCCTGGTATCGAGAATGATTGTGATGCGGCGCTCGTCTTCGGAGGTGAATTCGCGCACCGTGAGACGCCGCACGCGGGCCGTGGCTTTCCAATCGATATGGCGGAGATCATCCTGGGCCTGGTAATCGCGAAGTGAGAAAAGATCGTGTCCGGCGCCCCGGCGCATCGATGCCATGCGCCCGGCATACATCGGCAGCAGGTGTAACTCGTCTCCGATTGGTTCTGGTTTCGGATACACCACGATGTCGACGTTTCGCGCTTTGAGTCGTCGCCGTCTACGTACGAATCCAAACGGAAAGCGCGTGGAAAGTTCGAAGCCATTGATGAACACGTAGCCACGCTCTGGAAACAGTTGCTCCACTCGCTGCTCTGCGGCGGACCCATGAGGTACGTAAGTAAAATAAGCTAGAGGACGTTTGTTATGCTGCGTTCCTTTTAGTCTGCGCTTCCTACCCACTCTGGAGCTCGTTGGTCCCCGCGCTTCTACCAGAACTGAGAACGAAGGCATGACGCGCTTTGTGTTTCGCAGGGTCACTATCACGGGTGCGGGTTCTCCCGCAAAAATGTGATCGGGAAAGCGTGCCGAGACCACCAGCTCGCGCAGTGACGTTCTGGCGGCGACCCATCCCACGAATAGTGTCGAACAAAGAAGAGCGAAAACCAGAAACAGCAGGTTGTTTCCGGTGTTCCAGGCAGCTAGACCGACAATGGCGACGATAGCAATGAAGATTGCCCCACCGGTCGTCACCTCAATAGGCAGATCAAGTCCAGTCATCTCCAAACGAGCGGAACGGGCGAGCGGAGGGACGATGAAGACGAGGATCAATCCGGCTATGATCAGCGACAGTAATGCGCCTGCGGTAGCCAGGCGGTTGTCATTAGTCTGCCGGGCGAGAACGGATACCAGGGCGGCGGCCAGGCCGGCGAGAACAAGCAGGGTCCCGAAGAACGCATTGCGCCACCTCGAGAAAAAGGATGAAGGATGAGGGATGAAGGATGAAAAACGATGCGGCCCCTGGCCCTTTGCCTGCGCGTTCATCCTTCCGCGTTCATCCTTCATCCTTCCTAGAGTGGCACGCTCACCGTTTTCATGATCTCTCGCAGAACGGCTTCCGCTTCCTCACTACGTCGCAGGGCCGAAGCGAAACGCGAACTAACGAGAATCCGGTGGGCAAACACTGGTACCACGAGTCGCTTGATGTCGTCGGGAATGCAGTAGGATCGCTCTTCCGAGAGGGCGAGCGCCTGGGCCGCCCGGAACAGCGACAGGCTTCCTCGCGGGCTAACGCCGAGATCGAGCATCTCGGAATCGCGTGTGGCTGCAACAATGCTCATCAAATACTCGACCAGTGCGTCATCGACGGCAACTGCTGAAACGCTGCGTTGCAACTCCACTACTTCCTCTGCAGACATCACCGGGACCAGATCGTTAAGGGGATCGGCCCGCTCGCGATCGCGAAGGATTTGTTTCTCATCTCGCAGATTGGGATAACCGACTCTCAGCCGCAGCATGAAGCGATCGAGCTGAGATTCCGGTAGTGGATATGTTCCATGATGCTCGATGGGGTTTTGCGTCGCCACAACCATAAAAGGCCCAGGCAGCGGATGCGTAACTCCTTCAACCGTAACCTGCCTTTCGGCCATTGCCTCCAAAAGCGCCGACTGGGTCTTAGGCGTTGTTCTGTTGATTTCGTCGGCCAAAACGACATTCGCGAAAACCGGTCCCGGTTTCCATTCGAATAAGCCGGAATGCTGGTTATAGACCGATAGCCCGATGACGTCCGAGGGCAGGAGGTCGGAAGTAAACTGTATGCGTTGAAAGCTGCAGTCGAGGGCTCGTGCAAGAGCCTGAGCCAGCGTAGTTTTGCCCACACCAGGTACGTCTTCAACCAGCAGGTGACCCCCGGCAATCAGAGTAACAATGGCCAGGCGAACGGCTTCCGGTTTACCTTTTATGACCGTTTCAACTGCTCGCTGCAGCCTGTCGATTCTCTCGACGGCATCGGCGGCTACTAACGGGCCCTGCCCGTCCACTGGTTGCAGGCGTCTCATCACTATTGTTTCGTGGCTCCAGAACTCCGCAATTATTCTACATGCTAAAATTGTAGTAGACTACCCCGGTCCACAACATTGCGCAGTCTCCGGCGCACAATGGAATCCCGGAACCTAAAACGCGTTGGGACGTGTAAGACCGCGAGGATTACCATGAAATCAAATAATACAAATCGCAATCGTGAGCGAGGCTTTTCGCTTATTGAACTGATGATCGTGATTGCAATCATCGGCATTTTGATCGCTGTTGGTGTGACGGGATGGCGCGCTGCAGTTCGCTCGGCTAATGAGGCCGCGGCTATCAAGACTCTCAGAACGGTTGCAGAACAGCAGATGCTTTACTACAACGCGCACCAGCGCAGCAGTTTTGGCACTTTTGACGACATGTTGAAAGAGAATCTGCTTGACACCCGCTTTGCGGGCGCCACACCCGTGGTCGACGGGTACATTTACTCCATGAGAGTGATCCCGAAATCAACGACGCAGCAGGCCGGATTTGCGATCAATGCCGACCCCCAGGTATCCGAAGGAGTGGGTGCAACGGGGAAGAACCACTTTTACATGGACTCAGAAACCAACACGATTCACGTCAATGAGACACAACCAGCGGCGATCAGCGATCCACCCATTGGGCAGTAATTAAGGCTACTCAAATCGTAAAGGAAACGTCGGCATCAGAGAGCGCTTTCAAAAGCGCTCTCTTTCCTTTTGGTAGGATCTTAGTTAATTCCACCAACGTAACGATCCGCGAAATTCCACGAACCTACACGAAACTTGTTAGCGCAATTTCGTGTGCTTTTGTGGATGTGTTTTGACCTAGACCTGGTTGGTGAGGGACGTCATGTGCCAGGTTAGTCTGAGACGCCGATGGCCGTCCTCGTCGCCAACTATTTCGCTGCTAGCTTCTTTGCAATCTCGGTCGTGTGCCGGCCCTGAAAACGCGCAATGGCCAGTTCGTTTTCGCTGGGCTGGCGCGATCCATCCCCACCGGCAATAGTGGAAGCGCCATAGGGCGTGCCACCCGTAATCTCGTCCATTCGCATCAAGCCCTGCTCCGCGTAGGGTACCCCGACAATCACCATGCCCTGGTGAAGGAGCGTGATATGAAAGCTGATAAGCGTCGTTTCTTGCCCGCCATGCTGCGTCGCAGTCGAGGTAAAAACGCCGCCGACCTTTCCCACGAGAGAACCTTTCATCCACAGGCCTCCAGTCTGATCCAAAAAGTTCCGCATTTGCGCGCACATGTTGCCGAAGCGCGTCGGCGTACCGAAGATAATCGCATCGTAATTTGGCAGTTCATTGACAGTAGCGATAGGCGCCTCTTGCTCCAGCTTTGCTCCTGCCTTGCGGGCCACCTCTTCCGGCATCAATTCAGGCACGCGCTTAATAGATACCTTAGCGTCGGCCACGCCGCGAGCACCTTCCGCAACTGCCTTCGCGAGGGTCTCGACATGCCCATACATGCTGTAATAAAGGACCAGTACCTGAGTCATCGGTTTCACCTCTCCAAATGTTTTCCTGATTTTGGCTAACGAAGCTGAACCTCCCACCAGTCAATGCACTCAGCGCATCTGAAAGCGCAATCCACTCATCGCAACTTAACGCGCACGTTTCGCGTCGCTCGCACTCAAGCGGAAGCGTAAGCAAAGCGAGCTGGGACGGAATTCAACTCGCCTGTTTCGATGGTATATGCCGTAAGCTGATGACCGTAAACGCAGCCGGTATCCAAACCGAGCGCCATCCTCCCGCGCCGGGGTTCTGGGGCTGGCCAATGGCCGAATAGAACGACCTTTTCGCCGTCATAAACGTCGTACCAGGGCGTTCCATCTTTGCTCTCGCGATCTTCTCCCAGCGTTCGTATTTGAGTTAAATCTTCGGTTGTCTGAGATTTCAGTTCCACATTCGGGCGCAACCCGGCATGAACTACCAGGTGACTTCCTAAATCGATCATGAATGGCAGAGAGTTAAGATACGGCATGAAGCGATCTTTGTCCGCCTTTAGTTCCTTGTGCGCTTCCTTCTGCGAAGGCTTGAGTTCCACTTCTTCTCCATGCCAAAGGCGGCGCAACGCCAGATCGTGATTACCGATCACGGTTGCGAATCGCGAGTCTGTCATAAAGAGCTCCAGCACTTCGCGGTTTTTCGGTCCTTTCGTGACGAGATCGCCGACCGACACCACCCGGTCACTCACTCCGAAAGCTAACTGATCCAATAAGTCCATTAGTTCATCGTAACAACCATGAATGTCACCGACGACGATGGTACGTGACTCCATCTACCCTCCCAATTGTCCGCTTCGGCCGCCAGTTCGCGGCAGCGATTTTTTTTTGAAGCGCTAACGCCACTCGGGGCAGGTCCAAATACTACCGGCGACCAACTTCCTCGGGCTTTAGTTCTCTGGCCTTTACAAATGATTCCAGGACACCCTTCTCTGCCAGGATCTTGTCCCATTTTTTGCTGCTTAGTAACACCTTCGCCAGCGAGGCCGTGGGCATGTGCTGCTCGACACCGACCAACAGGGCCAGCAGTTCCTCCATTCCGGGATTGTGGCCAACGAGTAATACAGATTTTCGGTCATCCTCAATTTGCGATGTGATTTCGAGCAGCCGCGTGGGGCTTGCTTCGTACACACGCTGGTCAAAACGCAGTTCAGGCGAGCGCCGGGCAGCACGCAAAACGAGATCGATGGTCTGTCGAGCGCGTACCGCTGGGGAACTGATCACTAGATCTATGGTAATATTCTGCCTTGCTATGTATTTCCCGACCACTTCGGCCGCTTTTCGTCCACGGTCGTTGAGAGGTCGTTCAAAATCAGGAAGAGAGGGGTCTTTCCAACTCGACTTTGCATGCCTGAGCAAGAGCAGTGTCTTCATAAGCGCTGTTTACCTCCGTTGACCGTTCACATTCACGTAACATCGTTGAGCCAGAATGCCCGCTATGATTCCGTATGGTCGACACCGCTTCCCTGGCAAACTCTTTGTGGTCGAGGGCACAGATGGCAGTGGCAAATCTACGCAGCTCATGTTGCTCTACCAGTGGCTAAAGGCCGAAGGTTATCCAGTCTTTTTTTCTGAGTGGAACTCGTCCCCGCTGGTCAAGGATACGACTAAACGAGCGAAGAAACGACATCTATTTACACCGGCGACATTTTCCCTTTTGCACGCCACGGATTTTGCTGACCGCACCGAGCGCGACATCATTCCCCCGTTGAAAGCGGGGGCAATCGTATTGGCCGATCGTTATATCTATACTGCTTTCGCCCGAGACGTGGCGCGCGGCTGCGATCCGGCGTGGGTTCGCGACGTTTACAAGTTTGCCGTGAAACCTACAATCGCCTTCTTTTTTCGCGCACCCCTCGACGTCGCCATTGATCGTATAGTTTCAGGTCGCCCCCAATTAAAATATTATGAGGCGGGTCTTGATATGGGTTGGGCAGAGAACCCCGAAGAAAGTTTCACGCTCTTCCAGGGCAAAATCCTAGGTGAATACGATCGCATGGTTAGCGAGTTTGGGTTAACTCTAATCGATGCCACGCGTTCGATCGAACAGCAACAGCGGGAAGTTCGGCAACTAATCAAGAGTCACCTCGAAAACAGGCGGTTCAGATCCAATTAATAAAAAACTTTTTTACGGCACGCCACCACCGCATACTCAGGATGAGGAATACAGTGGCAAATTGATCGTGATCGAGGGGACCGATGGTGTTGGACGGTCAACCCAGATCGCGCTTCTGCGGACTTGGCTTGAGTCCCGAGGCCACGCGGTTCTCGACACGGGAATGACCAGATCGGTTCTTGCCGGGCGCGGAATTAAAGAAGCCAAGACCGGTCACACCCTCGGTCGCCTAACACTGCAGCTGTTCTACGCAACAGATTTTGTCGATCGCCTCGAGAACGAAATCTTACCTGCCTTGAGGTCCGGGTTTATCGTGCTCACTGATAGATACGTCTACTCGGCAATTGCGCGCGCCGAAGTGCGAGGGATTGATGCGCCGTGGATACGATCGATCTATCAAATTGCTTTGATTCCTGACGCAATTCTTTATCTTAGGATCAATACAGCACAAGAACTCATCGAACGTGTGCTTACGTCTGGTCGCGGGTTTGACTATTGGGAATCGGGCATGGACGTTCACCTCGGTCAGGATTTTTACGACAGCTTCATTGAATACCAAACACGAATGCTGAAAGTATTTGACCGCATGACTCAGGAGTATGGTTTTCAAGTCCTAGACGCCTCGACTTCTGTGCGACGTGTGGCCTCTACGCTGAGGCGCGCCGTAACGCGAGTAATCGAAAGCGACCATCCTGTCGAAATGCCAGTTGCGAAAGCCTCGAGTTCTCAGGCATGAGGCACGTCGGCCTGAAATTACGCTGAAAGCATATTTCATTCGAGTGTTCACACAGTTCCACTCTCATAAAACCGCACCAGGCCCAGAAATTTGAAACTTGCAGCAATCGACATTGGTTCCAACTCTATTAAGCTAGTAGTTGTTGACGCGGCAGCCAGCGATTCATTTGCTGTCATAACTCGCGAGAAGGAGTTTGTCAGACTGGGGCACCAAACGCTGCGCAGGGGGCATATCAGCCGGGCCGCCATTGACCGCGCTGTGGAATGTCTGCTGCGATTTCGCTCGATTGCCGAGGCCCGCGGTGCCGAAAGCATAATTGCTACAGCCACAGCTTCGGTGCGCGAGGCGAACAACTCTTCTCAGTTTGTCAGGGAAGTCGATCAGAAGAGCGGAATCAAGGTCGAGGTCCTTTCTGGAATCGAAGAGGCCAGGCTAATAGGACTGGCGGCGAGTCAGAGCTGTTCGATGACTGGAACGACCAACCTGAATCTTGATATCGGTGGCGGTTCGACTGAAATCTCCGTCTTTCGTGAGGGAGTACCACTCGCGCTCTTTTCAGTCGACCTGGGTGCGATTGGTCTGACAGAGAAATTCCTGAAGTCCGATCCCCCGAAAGCCAAAGAATTGGGTGATCTGCGTCATCAAGTTCAAGCGGCATTCGAACGCCCCGCCCGTGAGTTGCGCAATGCAACTTGGCAGCAAGCCACCGGCACATCCGGAACCATTCTCGCGTTAGGCGCGGCGCTGCGTTCGCGCCTGGAGAGTGACTCACAACGGAAAAACCAACCGGCACAACCCTCTGAGTTTGACATATCCTTCGGGCTGCTCTTGCGACTCAACGTAAGCCTTGCCAGCTTCCCGGTTGCGGAACGCAAGAGATTGGGCGGAGTCAGTGGTCAGCGGTCAGAGATTATTGTAGCCGGCGGTCAAATACTTGAAGGAGCTATGCGCGCCTTACGGCTCAATTCCCTGCTGACTTGCGAATGGGCTTTGCGCGAAGGCGTCATCATCGATCGGCTCAGGGAACTGGAAGCTGAATCGCGACCACCTGTGGCGCACTTTGCTGATCCCAAAATGCGCAGCGTTCACGCCGTCGGGCGGCGCTTTGGATATGAAGAAGCTCATTCCCTCCAGGTCGCACGTTTGGCTGAGAAGATCTTTGATAGCCTGGCACCCAGTGAAGAGCTGACTCGCCACCAGCGCACTTTGCTATCGGCGGCAGCGTTGCTTCATGACATCGGTTATCACATCGCCCATGGGTCTCATCACAAACATGCGCTCTACCTGATAAAGAACTCTGAGTTGACCGGATTTGCCGAAGGTGAGCGCGCAGTTATCGCGAATATTGCCCGCTACCACCGGGGTTCTTCCCCCAAAGAACGACACCCGGATTTCGCGGCGCTCAATACGGCCGATCGGGATTCGGTGGCCCGCCTGGGTGCCATCTTGCGACTCGCCGACGGATTAGATAGAAGTCATGAAAGCCGCGTGCGTGAGCTTGAATGCGTTGTGGAAGGAGACGCGGTCAAGATAACGGTGCAGAGTGATGTCGATTGCGAAAAAGAAATGACTGAGGCCGAGCGCAGACGCCCCCTGTTTGAGCAAGCTTTCAACTGCAATTTGTCAATCAACGTTAGAAGCGCAAAGTCGACTCGCGGATAACCACATATGGCTAAAGCTAAGGAGATCGCAGGTGTTAAATGCGATGCGGCAGCGACAGAGGCCCTGCCCCTGGTGCTGGGATCCAGGCTTGAGGAGATGTGTCTCTTGCGCAAAGCGGCGCTTGATTTTAGAGATCCTGAGGGTGTTCACGATATGCGCGTGGCCTCGCGTCGCGTGCGCAGTGCCCTTCGAGATTTCGCGCCTCACCTGCGTAAGACGAAAATCGCCCCGTCGGCAAAGCATCTCAGAGAGATCGCTGACAAACTTGGAGTCGTACGCGACCACGATGTCGCGATCATCGCTCTTGAAAAATTTCAGAAAAAAGCTAATCCGCAGATTTCGTCAGGTTTGCAACGGATTATCGACGATCAAAAGGCGGGCCTGGATCCAGCGCGAAAAGAGTTGGGGCAAGCCTTGAACTATAAGAAGCTCTCCCAACTTGAGCGTAATTTCCGTCAGGCGATCGAGGATGCGATTATTCCTCAGGCCGCTACCAAAACAACTGCATCCGGCACCAACGTCAAAAGTGGCCCCAGCTATAAGGTATTTGCCAGATCGACTCTTATTAAACGCCTGAAGGAACTGGAAGCATTAAGTCCCAGTCTGTTTGAACCACAGAAAGTTAAACCTCTGCACGAAATGCGCATTGCGGCTAAGCGCCTCAGGTATGCAATGGAGTTGTTTGCTGCGTGCTGGGGGGACCAGTTAGAAGTCTTTTCGCGTCAGGTGGTCGAGATGCAATCATCCCTTGGTGAACTGCATGATTGCGATCTCTGGATTGAACACTTTGGGAAGCGATTGTCCA
This sequence comes from Pyrinomonadaceae bacterium, assembly GCA_051002255.1. Lineage (GTDB taxonomy): Bacteria > Acidobacteriota > Blastocatellia > Pyrinomonadales > Pyrinomonadaceae > PSRF01. The sequence goes on along the minus strand of JBPCMM010000169.1, from coordinate 7,684 downwards.
GACTTAAGAAGAAGGCGAGCTCTGAGCGAGGGACATCCGAAGACGAACGCGATGCAATGATATGGCTCTTAAGTCACTTTTCCAGATTACGCACAAAGCATTTTCGTGCGGCACTGGCACTTTGGCATGAATGGGAGGAAAAGGATTTCTGCAATCGCTTAACGGCTACTCTGAGAACGTAACCGCTTTCAGAAGAAGACGGAATCATTGCACAAACCTCTGTTAGACAGAGAGTTCTCTGAGCTAACCTGGTGTGCCACCGAGCAACTGGTTCAATTTTTTAGTGTACTCATCAACATCATTGCGCTGGACAACCACGGTCGGAATGAGAATTGTTTTGCTCTCTGGGACGATGGACCGGTCGCCTCTCAGGATCTTGGCCGCCGCCTGAACCGCCTGGTAGCCGTATTCGAAGGGCTGCTGCGCCACGGTCCCGAAGATGGCCCCTTCTTTGATCCCTGCTAGAGTCTCTCGGTCGTCGTCGAAGCACACGATCTTGATCTTGCCGAGCTTACCTTCGGGTCTTAGTGCTTGCAAAATCGCTGGGCCATTGTAGGACCACAAACCGACCATGCCAGCTATGTCGGGATACTTCTTCAGCGTTTGATAAGCATTTTCCCTGGCGCGAGTCGGGTTGGCATCATCGGTCATCAGGTCAATGATCTCCACCGTCGAACCTTGCAGCGATTCCTTCAGTCCCTCGAATCTTTCCCGCGCATTCTGTACCTCGCGCTTGCCGACAAAGACCATGATCTTTCCACCCTGCGGCAGAGCCTTCTTGATCAGTTCCCCAGCCTCGCGTCCAGCGGCCCGATTGTCAGCGCCCAGGTAGAGCGCTCGATCGCTATCCGATGCGTCGCTATCATGAGTGATGACCAGAGCCCTCTTCGCCGCCTCGTTAATCACGTTTTTCTGCGCAGCTGGATCGATCGGACTGATCGCAATGGCGTCAGCCTCATCCCTATTCAGCGCGTCTCGAATGTGTCGGTTCTGCTCGTCGGTCGTTCCGGTATTAGTGGTTTTGAAGGCCACCGTCAGATCCGCCAATTCGGCATCAGCTTTCTCGCATCCTTTACGCGCGATCTTCCAGAAGTCGGAGGTGGTGTTGGTAATGAAAGCCACCGTTTTTACCGCCTTCGGCGGTTTGGGCGCCGGAGAATCGCAACTAACAGATATGAGAAAGATAAGGGACAGCAAGCAATTGACCTTAAGTTGGATTAATCTCTTCATGGCTGGAGTCTCCTGTGAAAGAACTGAAACAATAGATGATACCGTCTGCGGCGCGCGGTTACTGCCCGCTGATTCCAGGAAAGGTAACTCAGGAGTTTTCCCGCCGTTGTGGGGCTCCTGTGCTTGCTTGAGTTAAGCGACTTATATTCTTCAGACAGCCCAGTGTCAACGTCGCGGAGCCAACACGACGCGGAGCCCGACTGTGTCATTGACTTCGCGCATTCACAATGCGAAGGCCCTATGATCCGCACTAAATAAGAAGCGCTCAAATAAAGCGCTTCCCAACGCTCCTTACCGATACGACCGGGCAGTCTTGCCAATAATTCAAGTTCGTCTTTCCTTGTCATGAAGCGCTCTTCTTTGGTTTCGGTTCGATATCCACCGCGATCCCGCGCCACTTACCCTGCTTAAAGCGAATCACACTCAACGCGCACCGCGTCGCATGACCGACAAGAATCGCGATCCAGATGTCGATCGGGTCCAGCGTGCTTGTCTGCTGGATCACGAAGCAGATGCTTAGGGGCACAATGATCTGCGATACGATCGAGATGTAGAGCGGGCTCTTAGTGTCTCCTGTCCCCTGCAGTCCACCTGTGTAAGTGAGGGCGACGGCGATAAAGATACCCGAGACGCTCAGCACACGCAGAAGTTGGACGCCGATCTCGACGACGCCAGGCTCGTTCATGCCGAAGATGGCGAGCAATTGTCGCGGGAAGAACAGGAAAAAGAATCCAATGCACGCCGCGCCGGCGAACCCGAAGCGAGCCGCCACGTGCACTGCCGCGTCGGCCCGATCGGGACGGCCCGCACCGAGGTTCTGTCCCGCCACAGCCGCAGCCGCGCCCATTAAACCGATCGATGTCCAGGTGATCAGCGAGAAGAGTTGTGAATAGGAGATGGCGAAGGCCGCCTGCGCCGCCGCGCTCTGAGCAAGCGAACCGATAAATGCGAGCATGAACACTCCACCGATGTTCATCGCGATTCCCTGAATGCCGGTCGGCAGGCCAAATCGGAAAAGCGACCTAATGATGCTCCAATCCGGACCGAAGCCATCTCCGCGCGGGCCACGTGGGATCGACACGACCCATCCGCCAGTCCAGAGTTTCCAAATCGAGTACACCGCCACGAGCCCGGACGCTATCACGGTGCCCATCGCCGACCCGGCAGTCCCAAACGACGGAATGGGACCCAGCCCGCGAATGAGGATCACGTTCAGTACGAGGTTCAGGACGGTCATTGCGATGCCGAGGATCATCGGCGTGCGCGCGTCTCCAGCGGAGCGCAGCGCGCCACTCAGCATAAAGAAAATGAGCATGCCGCTGCTGAAGAGGAACATGATGCGCAGGAACGGCAGCGCTTCCGCCTTCACTTCGGGTGCGGCGTTGACCACATCGAGCAGCGATGGCGAGAAGACATATCCTAACGGTGCCATTATCAGCAGCGAGATGCCGATCGCCGTGAGGAACGCTTGATAGACCGTGCGGTTGACCTTGTCTTCGTCGCCGGCGCCGGCAAAACGGGCTACGAGCACACTCATGCCGGTGAATAGCGAAGTGATGAAGACGATGACCACAATGAAGATCTGCCACGCTACGCCGATCGCGGCGTTTCCTGTGAAGCCAACGAGATGGCCGACAAGCACATGATCGACAATTCCCTGCAACCCGCCGATCATATTCGTGAGCATCGTCGGCCAGGCGATTTTCCAAACTGCGGCCCGCAGCGGTCCCTCGACGAGGGATCTGTCGTAGCGTCCCTTTTCCAGCGGCGAAGGATTCGTATAGGGTCCGGGTGGCCCAGGTATCACGTCCAGGCTGGCAGGAGCGGCTCGTTCGGAAACGTTAGTCATGATCTTAAGCAAATTACTTTATCACGCATTTCGAACGACCTAAACGATCCACGAAATTACCCAAACCGACACGAAATCTTGTTAGTGTCAATTTCGTGTGAGTTCGTGGATCGTGTATTGTCCTTGAGCTGGAGCTGAGACATCACTAATATTCCGGTAGGGAGTTTCCATGAGCGCCCGAAGATTCAACTGGCCAATCTGGGCAGGGTTTCTGCTTAGCTTGATTGCTTTCCTCAGCTACTTCTTTGTATTTGTTTGGTTCCCCGTTACCCGCGATTTTCCCTGGGCCAACCTACTGCTCTTCGCATTAGCAGCGTCGCTCTTGCTGGTTGGACTACGGGGTGCGTTTTCACCAGACCGCCCGAGACGATCAAAGATCGCCGGCGCCATTCTGGCTACTCTCAGTTTCGCGATTTTCGGATTCTTTATCTTCTCCACTTTTATTCTGGCAAGGCGCTTGCCCGCCTCTCACAGCGCTCCCCAGATAAGCCAGAAGGCGCCGGACTTCACTCTCTCCGATACAAATCGCAAACCCGTCTCGCTTTCGGAGCTGCTCGCATCTCCAGTCAACGGAAAAGCGCCTAAAGGCGTGCTTCTGGTTTTCTACCGAGGTTACTGGTGACCTTCATGCAACTCCGAGTTGCGGAGCATTCAAAGTAGTTTGGCTAAGTTCGAAGACGTAGGGATCCGTCCGGTTGCGATCAGCGTGGACACCCCGGAGGTCTCGCGAGATCTTAGTCAGAAAGCTGGTTACACGTTCACATTTCTTTCTGATCCGAAAGCCGACGTGATTCGCCATTACGATCTGGTGCACGCGGGTGCGGGAGTCGATGGGCAAGACATTGCCAGGCCCGCCGAGTTTTTAGTGGATTCATCCGGAAGCGTGCGGTGGGTAAACCTGACGGAAAACTATTGGGTCCGTGCCCGCCATGAACAGATACTTGAAGTCGCCAAGAGCCTGCGCTAGGGAGCGTTGCCGCAACCGGGGATTCCTGCCATGTGCGATTTTTAATTTTAGATTCTTGATTTGCGATTGGAAGAGTTTTCAGTCTCAAGTCAGATCTTCAAATCCCAAATCTGAAATCAAAAATCAAAAATCAGATGGGCCACCTTGGATTCGAGGTTCCAGTAGATCATCGCGAGCGCGGTCAGGTCGAACGCGGCGTGCGCCACCATTAGCATAGCAATCCGGCCCGTGACTGCCATGATCGTTCCGAACACCAGCCCGAAGATCGTGGCCTGTTCGACGCCGGGGAGGCCCTGGAGAGAATAGTGTCCCAGTCCAAACACTACCGAGGTGAGCAGCACGATCAATGTCTTGGCCCAAACGCCCCTGCCGAAAAGCTTGCCTAAGCGTTCGAAGAGATAACCTCGGAATACGGTCTCCTCTCCGAACCCCGCGACGACAATCATGGCGTAGATGGCCGCTGGAAGCGCGGCCCGGTTTCCGGCGAGATAATGGAAGGCCTGATTGATCGGGGGAGCACCGAGTAGCGGCATCACGATCGCCTTCATCAGGACTTTGAACGCGATGCCGAACGTGATGCCAACAACCAGAGCTGCAATCCAACTCCTGGGCCAGACGTAGCCGATCTCGCGCCATGGCGTGCGCGAGCGCCAGGTCCATGCCAGCACCAGAATGGCGCTGAGGGGCAAAAAGGGATAGTTGCCTGCGACGAGGATGACAAGGATCGCGAGGATTCCGAGCGTTCCGAATCCCCGCAGGCCCGCTGCCACAGGATCGTCGGAAGGCGGTACAGCTAGCGTTTCGCCCGGGATCTTAAGGACCTCTTCAGTCGATTTCGATGCGTCGTCTGGCATCATGTGATAAAAACGATGTACGAGCGGCGGGCGCAGTGAAGTTCCGATTAAACGAACCAACTCAACTTTGAATTATCAATTCAAGTTCAGATAATTTCTGCGAGCGGGGAGTTGGCAGGTCCAAGAAATTCTGCAAATTGGGGGAATTTGCAGGTTGGAACCTGCGAATTTCCTGAACCTTGAACGGTTAACTCAAGCGTGAGTGGCTATTGATCTTAAGCGGGGGCGCGCTGCGCTTGCCCACCTTCCCAACCTGCTAATTTCTCCATGTTCAAATTATCTGAAGTGCAAAGACAAAGCCTCCGGTGAGAATATTCCACCGGAGGCTTTTATCAGTCGCAGTTTATTTGCGAGCTATGGTTTAGTAACGCGAACCGCCGTTGCGACCGCCGCCACCGCCGCGATCTTCTCGGGGCTTGGCTTCGTTGACATTCAGTGCGCGTCCGCCCAGCTCCGTTCCGTTGAACTGCTGGATAGCAGCGGCGCCTTCTTCCTTTGTTGACATCTCCACGAAGCCGAAGCCGCGTGAGCGACCTGTTTCGCGATCTTCAATCAAGGATACGCTTTCGACTGTACCCACCTTTGCGAACATCGCTTGCAGGTCTTCTTTGGAAGTCTCAAAAGAGAGATTACCGACATAAAGTTTCGTAGTCATAGTTTCTTACCTTTTTCCCAGATGGGACTCCCCTCCGAACTTCTTCTTCGGGGACTCAACAGAAGCCGCATGCGGAACATGGTAGCTTCCCAATTTGCTAAGGACGTTGGGATTTACATATCCATGCCGCCGGGCAGTGCCCGTGGCTTATCATCTTCCTGTAGCTCAGAAATGAGGGCCTCGGTTGTTAGCATTAAGCCCGCGATTGATGCGGCGTTTTGCAACGCGCAACGCGTGACTTTCGCGGGATCGATGATCCCGGCAGCAACAAGGTCCTCAAAAGTTTCAGTGGCGGCGTTGTAGCCGAAGTTGGCGTCTTTGCTAGCGCGAACTTTCTCCACTATTACCGCGCCTTCTTTGCCGGCGTTCTGTACAATCTGACGCAACGGCTCTTCAAGTGCGCGCTTCACGATGTTGACACCAATTTGCTCATCGGGGTCGCCGGTTGTCTCACCATCTTCGTCCGCTTCGAAAATTATGAACTTGTCCAATGCCTTCGCGGCACGAATTAGGGCCACGCCCCCGCCGGCCACAATGCCTTCTTCCACAGCCGCGCGAGTCGCGTTCATAGCGTCTTCAACGCGCGCTTTCTTTTCTTTCAATTCAGTTTCAGTGGCTGCACCCACGCGAATTACGGCGACTCCGCCAACCAGTTTCGCGAGCCGCTCCTGCAGTTTCTCGCGGTCATAGTCTGACGAGCTGTCTTCAATTTGGGCCTTTAGCGTTTTCACGCGGCCTTTTAAGTCGTCCGTGTTGCCCGCGCCATCGATGATGATCGTGTCGTCTTTGTTAATCGTCACCTTCTTGGCGCGTCCCAAGTCTTCGATTTTGACATTCTCGAGTTTGATGCCGAGGTCTTCACTGATGACTTTGCCGCCGGTCAGAATCGCAATGTCCTGCAGCAACTCCTTGCGTCGATCGCCAAAGCCTGGCGCTTTAACTGCCGCCACGTTGATGGTGCCGCGCAATTTGTTTACAACCAACGTTGCCAGGGCTTCGCCTTCAACATCTTCGGCGATAATCAGAATCGGCTTACCCAATTTGGCGACCTGCTCCAGAAGGGGCAGCAAATCTCTCATCGAAGAAATTTTCTTCTCGCTCAGCAGAATCACTGGATTCTCGAGGACGGTTTCCATCTTTTCGGCGTCGGTGATGAAGTAAGGCGACAGATAGCCGCGATCAAACTGCATCCCTTCGACAAATTCCAAATCCGTCTCCATGGTCTTTGCGTCTTCAACCGTAATCACTCCGTCTTTGCCGACCTTCTTCATCGCTTCGGCAATCAACTCGCCGATAGCGGCATCGCCGTTGGCCGAAATCGTGCCGACCTGGGCAATCATTTCACCCGCGACCGGCTTCGACAGCTTTTTGATCGCCGCGGTCGCGCGCTCAACTGCTTTGTCGATTCCGCGCTTCAAGGCCATCGGGTTTGCACCCGCGGCGACGGTTTTCACACCTTCGCGGTAAATCGCCTGCGCCAGCACGGTTGCAGTGGTTGTACCATCGCCGGCAACGTCACTGGTCTTCGACGCCACCTCGCGCACCATCTGTGCGCCCATGTTTTCCATTGAGTCTTTGAGGTCAATCTCTTTCGCCACGGTCACACCGTCTTTGGTGATTGTCGGGCTGCCATAAGATTTACCAAGAACCACGTTGCGTCCTTTGGGACCAAGCGTGATTTTCACCGCGTCGGCGAGTTGATTGACGCCACGCAGAATTGCCGCCCGAGACTCTTCACCATGAACTATTTGCTTTGCCATAACTTTTTATCTTTTCTCCTCTAACCAGAACGTATTGAATGTTAGACAATCAGCCACAGATAAACACCGAAAGACACAATTTAAGGCAGGTCGATATGTGTCTAAATCTGTGTGTTTCCTTGTTCATCTGTGCCTCAAACTACTTGCTCTTCTTGCCGCCAGCTGCAGCACCGGCGCGCGTAATGATTCCGAGAACCTCATCCTCGCGCATAATCAACAGGTCTTCACCGTCGATCTTGATTTCCGAACTGCTGTACTTGCCAAAGAGGACCCGGTCGCCCTTCTTAACATCTAATGGTTGGCGCGTTCCGTCTTCCTTGTATTTTCCCTCTCCGGCCGCGATTACTTCGCCTTCCTGGGGTTTTTCTT
>JBPCMM010000168.1:0-24082 GCA_051002255.1 Pyrinomonadaceae bacterium | reverse complement strand
CGGACCATCGCCGCGATCGTTTCGAAACGCATCGCCGTGGGGTGTAGCCCACGCTTCTTTTCCGGTGGCGACGTTAAATGCGACCACGTATTCGCGGTTGCCTCTCAGTCCCATAGTGAAGAGACGGCCGTTGGAAATCGCAAAGGACGAATATCCACCTCCCGCACCCGTGGCCTTCCAAACGAGCGCTGGTCCCTGTTCGGGCCACTGCTTCAGCAGACCCGTCTCTTTCGAGATGCCGTCACGGTTCGGACCCCGCCATTGTGGCCAGTCAGTGCCGACTTGAGCAGCGATCTCGGTGAACAAGAACAGAGCGATGACTGCAAGACTCATCATCAGACTCTTGATGCTAAAGGTTTTCATTTTCAAATCTCCTATTTCACCTGAAAGTTTTAACGCGTGCGCTAGGGAGACGTGAAGGTCCTCAAAACGCCGGCTCTTTAGTTTTAAACTCCGACTTAACACGCCTGCTACAAGCTTAGGAATGGCGCGGTAATCCGAGTCCTGTAGCAACTCGATGTTTTAGTTATGAGGCCCCGCCGCTCGTGAGCCCCGTTAGGGGCGACATTTCGCTCCTAACGGAGCTTGTGTTCTGATAGAGCTGGTTCCCTCTATAAACATTAGGCTCCTATGGAGCCGAGATGCAGTTTACGAGTGTCCGACGCCTCGATAACAGAAGCAAAGAATAGCTGAGACGAATTCCATAACCTTCGTAGATCTTTCGTACTTCTATGATTGCGGTTTGAAATACAGCACCATCCCGGCGCCCGCCGCCGCCAACACGAAACCCACGTAGAGCAAGGGATTGGGTGCGGTTTTGGGCGGATGCAGCCACATGGAAAAAAGCACGTTGACTAGCGGTGCGCCCGCGAAGACGAGCGGCATCACATAAGTTGGCAAGCCGCCTGACTTGAAGGCGAAAATAATGCATACGGCGCCGATTGCGCCCAGCGCCCCTCCCAGTGTCGCGCCCATTGCGCCTTTCATCGTAAATCCCTGCTGCAATCCTCCCTGATACGAGAGACTTGCAACTGGAACCAGCACCCCGATCAGAAAGTAAGCGACTCCGACACAAAGCAGCGCACGCATGGGGTTACCGAGAGCGATCTGGCCGCGGTGCAGCGCCGGCCCATACAGGCCCCAGGCGAGCGCGGCGCCCAGAGCGAAAATTATCCAAAGCATTCAAGCCTCCCGGAACGTAAATGGTTAGTCTTGGTGGTTAGTGATTGTTAGTGTGATTTCGTGGATCGGCTGTTATGTTTCTCGAAAACACACGGTCCACGAAGCTAACACGAAGCAGACACTAAAGATTTCTGTCGTCTTAGAAAACCGCGTCGGCTCTGCTAGTGAAATGGTATAGGTTTGTCGTAGTCAGTCCAACCCAACTCGTTCAGACCATTTACTATTCACCATTTACCAGATTTCCCGTTATTAAAAAACAATCCGCAATCCAAGTTGAATCTGTCTTGATGATGTTACTGTCGATCGGATGCGGCCAAACGTCGTCAGCGGAGCCTCACTATCCACCTGGCCTGCAAAAGCCGTCAGCGAAGGCGGCGCGAAGTTGGCACGATTGAAAAGGTTGAACGCCTCCACGCGTAGTTGCAGGTTGCCTGACTCACCAAGCAGCCGAGTTATCTTCGTGTTCTTGACCAGCGCCAGATCGAAGCTGCGGTGGTTCGGACCGATGAACGCGCCGCGGCCGGTGCTTCCCAGCGTACCCACCGGGGGAATTACAAACGCCGCGGGGTTGAAGTATTGATCAGGGCGCCCGAAGACAGCTGTTTCGTAAGTGAATCCTGGCGCGATCGAAGCGCGGTCGCGTCCGATGCCCGGTCCTAGTGATGGCTGCCATAACGACCGCGAGCGGTTCGCCGCTACGAAGACTGTCAACGGGTTGCCGCTTCGCCAATTGCTGATACTGGCGAACTGCCAACCATCGAGCAGCGTCTTGGCCGTGCCATCCAGGTTGCGAGCGAAGGGAATGGTCCAGGTGAAGTTGACCACCAGGTTGTGTTTGGCGTGATAGTCGGCCAGGCCTTTGTTGTAGTTGAGTTCTGGGAACTCCGGGAAGGCCGTCGTCGTCCCGTTTGTTGCGTCTGAGAAGAAGGTTGACGCCTGCGTCGTATCGATGTTGCGCGAGAAGGTATACGCCGACTGAATAGTGAAGCTGCGGTTCCAACGCTTGCGCAACTCGAAGATCATCGCGTTGTACCATGAATTGCCATCGCTGCTCTTGAGTTCAATCGTAGAAAACGCAGTATTTTGTCGGGGCGCGCCTGCCGGGTAAAAAGGCGTACCGTCGGAACGAATTGTCGGCAGCGCCGTGTTGACGTCGTTGCTGCGCAACAGGTGAACGCCGCGCGAGCCGGCGTAGGCAAGCGTAGCAACCGTATCCCAGGGCAGCTCGTGTTGCACGCTCAGGTTGTAAACATTTACATAAGGGTTATCGAGATCGAACTGCACGGGGCGGATTGAATTCGCGAAAGCACACGAGAGCGGCGCGGCTGGAAAGGTAGGTCGGCAAGGGGACGTAGGCGTGAAGCCAAGAGCTATGCGCGGTGTGGCTGGCGGATTAGTTACCGTAACAATTAGATTCTGCTGATTGTTGGTATTGAAATAGAGTCCATAGCCGCCCCGCACACTCGTCTTCCCGTCACCGAAAAGGTCCCAAGCGAAACCCACACGCGGCGAGAGATTCTTTCGAGTCGGGTTCTGGTAGAGCGGTCCAATGGTAGGCGCGCGATCGGTCAAAGTCGGCAGGGCCGAGTCGCGGCCGTAGAGGTCCACCGGCATCGTCGTAGTCTCATAACGCAAACCCGCATTAAGAGTCAGACGTGGATGCAGTCGGAAAGTGTCTTGCATGTAGCCCGCGAAGAGCGTGAAGCGCCAGTAACGATCGAGCGCGCCGTTAGGCGTCAGCCCGAGAAAGCTCTGAGGAGTGTTGAGCAGGAAGTTTCTTAGGTTGGCGAAAGTCCAGATGCCAAGCGAGAAGGTCGGGTTCACCATGTTGTCTTGATAGCGTTCGACAACACCTCCGGCCTTGATCAGGTGCCGGCCTCGCGTGTGGACTACGCCGTATTCGCCGCCAAAAACGTTTTGCGTCAGCCTCACGCTGACGGAGGTTTGCGGGCCGAAGCGTGGGACACCGCCAATGTCGATGTTGCCCAGAGATTCACGCCCGGGGATGAACGGCGCAAGCGTTTGCGTCGTGTTGGATTCCACCTGCTGACCAATCCGGGTGCGGGCAAAGTTAAACCGCAACGTGTGAATCGTCGCCGCGCTCTGAATAAAACGATGCTCGGCAGTAAAGAACTGATTGCGCGAACGAAACGCGCGCGGGAACTGCGGGAAATCAGTTGGCAGTTGCTGATCCGCGTCGTCAAAAGTGTAGCGGGCGAAGGACTGTTGTCGCTGGCTCCAATTGTGATCGAAGCGGCCTTGCGAGAAGTGCTGCTTGATCTGGCGGTCGAAGCCGAAGTTGTGCTCGGCCAGTCCGCCTCCCAGGTTGGTCCCGTTCGGAAGAGGAAACTCGTCGAGGTAAGGTCTGACCGCGGCGTTGACGATCACCGTCCCGGTCGGCAGTATACCGTTACGCGAATTAAAATCGGGCACCACAGTGCGGACTGTCTGGCCCAGATTTTCCCGCAACGATTCGTAACCGAAAAAGAAAAAAGTCTTCTCCTGCTTGATTGGCCCGCCAAAACTGCCGCCAAATTGATTCCGCTTGAACTCAGGCTTTTCCGCCCCATCAAAAAAGTTTCGCGCGTCGAAGTTGTCGTTGCGGTGAAACCAATAGAGCGATCCGTGAAGGGCGTTGGTGCCGGATTTGCTAATGGCGTTGATCTGACCTCCGGCATTGCGCCCAAACTCGGCGCCGTATGAGTTCGCTTCTACGCGAAACTCTCTGATTGTTTCTACACCTAGAACGGTGCCGGCGGCGCTTCCAGCAGGGCCATTGGTGAAATCGTTCTGGGGCGTCCCATCAAGCAGATAAACATTTGATCTGGGGTCCTGACCATTGATGCTCATGCCGAGACCGTGCGCCACGACTGACCCTCCGTCGCGATGCGAATAACCGATCACGCCCGGCTGGAGTAAAGCCAGGTCAGTGTAGTTTCTGCCATTCAGGGGTAACTCCCGTATAGCTTGTTCCCCCACGAGGTAACTAAGCTCCTGACTCTGCGTGTTTACCAAGACTTCGCCACTGTCGACATTCACGGCGGCAGTGAGCCCTGCCACTTTCATGACCAGGGACACGGCCGTGGTGTCGTTTACGGTGAGCCTAACATTGGGAAAGCCCAGGGGTTCGAAACCTGTTAACTGGGCTCGCAGTTCATAGAGGCCAACAGGTAACCCCGGAAAAACGAACCTTCCTTCGTCCTCACTCGTAGTAACCCTCGTCAGTCCAGTATCAAGATGTTTCGCCGTCACCTGGACGCCGACCAACACTGCTCCATTTGAATCCTTGATATCCCCAATTATTGTGCTGTCGGTTTGAGCGGCTACACTGATGGCGTAGATGACAACCAGACAGATCACCCCCAGCGTTCTCTGGCATAATGCGGGAAACGAAAGTCGGGGAAAGCTCATCATTGCATGTGCTCCAGTTTGACGTGGGGGTTTCAGGTCTCAATACTACACATTCTAGCAATCAGTTTCAGACATTGTCAGGTAAATACGCGGCAAAATAAGCACGGGTTCTGGTTGATGGTAGATTCCGCGCTATTTTTTCTTACCATCATCCTCTTCATTTTGGTATTAATGTCGAAGCCTAAAGAGGACGGTTACCAAATTTCCGTAATCCCTACCGAAAATCAGTAAGGAGATCATTTTGAAGTCAAACGCAGTGAAAACTACGATGCTGGCTCTGCTCATCCTGTTGCCATCATTAGCTGGTGCGCAAATCCATACGGGATCCGTTCGAGGTACTATCATCGATCCTAACGGAGCGGTAATACCAGGAGCGCAGGTAAAACTCATCAACGAAGAAACGAGCGAAACACGAACGACGGTGAGCGGTGAGGAAGGCGAGTTTGCTTTTTCCCCGTTGGCACCCAGCGCGTATCGCCTTGAAGTTATCGTGAGTGGGTTTGCGAAGTATTCGCATAAATTGGTTCTTCAAGTTGGTCAGGAGCTCAGACAGGACTTGTCACTCAGCGTCGGGCCGGTTACCGAAACAATAGACGAGGACTTCGGAGTTGACCTTCTCAAAGTGGACTCGGAATCGACTGCGATCCGGACTGTGATTGACAATCCCCAGATCGAGGGTCTGCCCCTGGACGGGCGGAACTTTTATGAGTTGAGTCTGCTGGTCCCGGGGGCAGTTCCTCCCGCACCGGGCTCAGCGGGCTCCGTTCGTGGTGACTTTTCTTTCAGCGTCAACGGCGCGCGCGAAGACAGCAATAATTTTCTGCTCGATGGTGTCTACAATGTGGATCCCAAACTCAACACGTTCGCCGTGCGGCCTCCGGTGGATGCTATACGCGAATTTGAAATCGCGACCAGCACGTACGACGCGGCCTTCGGTCGTAACCCAGGTGCGCAGATAAACGTCGTGCTCAAGTCCGGCAGCAACTACTTACACGGTTCTATCTACGAATTTCATCGCAACGCAGCCTTCGACGCGCGCAACTTCTTTGCGCCAGGCAATGAACCGGCACCAAAATATATCCGTAACCAGTTCGGTTTCTCTCTCGGGGGCCCAATCCGCAAGGACAGTACGTTCTTCTTTGCCGATTACGAGGGCACCCGCTCGCGGGAAGGAATAACTCGAATTACAAACGTGCCGACTCTTCAGGAGCGATCCGGAGACTTTTCGCAAAGCCTGCAGGGTATTCCGCGGGATCCTTCCACTGGGCAACCGTTTCAAGGTGGAGTTATTCCGCCCTTCTTCGTCCACCCCATCGGGAGGGCCATCGCCGCTCTGTATCCGCTGCCAAACCGTAATGCGCCTTTTGCTAATTTCGTTTCGTCGCCCACGCAGCGCGACGATAATGACCACTTCGATGCCCGCGTAGATCATTTCCTCAGCGACGTGACTACGTTAGTGTTCCGTTACAGTTTTGGTAACCGCCGATTTTTTGAGCCCTTTGCCGGGCCAACGCTCTCCGCGGTCCCCGGCTATGGCAACGACGTACCGCGACGAAGTCAGAATGCCATGGTGGGTGTAACGCAAGTCTTTTCGCCCAAGCTGGTTAACGATGCCCGCTTCGCCTTCAACCGCGTCGCTTCAGCTGTCAATCAGGAGAATCAGGGCACGAGCATAAATCGCACCGTCGGCTTACCGGAACTTTCCGGGAACTCGCGCGATTTCGGCTTAAGCTTCGTAACAATCACCGGCTTCTCGCCTCTGGGCCATGAGGGCAATAATCCCCAGGACACCGTAACCAACACCTTTCAGATTCTCGACACAGCTACTTACGTGCAAGGAAATCACCTCTTCAAGTTTGGCGCTGATATCCGCGTCGTACAGCAGAACGGTTTTCGCGACGTGCAGTCGCGCGGTTTCCTCAATTTTTCGCCATTTGCCTACACGGGAGTCGCTCTGGCCGACCTGTTACTCGGTCTCCCGCTCGTCACCGGCGGCGCTCGCGTTGACAATGCGCAACACCTGCGCGCTCAGAGCTATCACTTCTTCATCAACGATAGTTTTCGTGTGCGTCGGAATGTGACTCTCACGGCGGGACTGCGTTACGAGTACAACTCCCCTCCGGTGGACGCGACCGACCGCGCTAATCTATACGACTCGGCGACGCGTTCCCTCGTGCGTGTAGGTACCAGCGGAATGCCCCGCGGCGGATACGAGACGGACAAAAATAATTTTGCTCCCCGCGTAGGGGTGGCTTGGACAATCGGCAACGAAGAAAAGACGGTAGTGCGCGCGGGATATGGCGTCTATTACGACACCTCGCCGCTGGCGCCCGGTGAAGCGCTCTATTTCAACAGACCGTTCTTCGACTTCAATCTGTTCTTTCCGCTTCCTGGTCTGCCTTTAACACTGAGCGACCCCTTCCCTGCTTTCTTTCCCTTCCCCCTGCCGGACTCGGCTCAGGCAATTCAGCGTGACTTGCGCACACCTTACTTGCAGCACTGGAATCTGAACGTGCAGCAGCAGCTGGGCCGGAACCGCGTACTCGAAGTCGGCTACGTAGGCTCCAAGGGTACGAAGCTGTTGTCGGCGCGCGATCTCAACCAGCCGCAGCCGAGCATCTTGCCACCGGGCCTGCCATTTGTTCCGCGTCCTGTTCCACAGTTTGACGAGATTAATACGATTGAGTCACGGGCCAGCTCGAACTATCACAGTCTGCAGGCTCGTCTGCAACAGCGACTTTCGGCAGGACTCGCAATGCTGGCTTCCTACACCTGGTCAAAATCAATTGATGACGCTTCAAACTTTTTCCCGAGCTCCGGCGATCCTAACTACCCACAGAACAGCTATAACCTGCGCGCTGAGCGGGGGCGATCCAATTTCGATGTGGCCCATCGCCTCTCCGTTAGTTATGTCTACGATCTGCCTTTTGGTAAAGGGCGAACGTATCTCGCGAATGACGGCGTCTGGTCCAAGCTTCTGACCGGGTGGCAAACCTCCGGTATCGTGACATTACAAACGGGCCGGCCCTTCACGGTTGCGCTCTTGCGCGAATTGGATAACAGCGGGACTGGAATCTCAGCACTGGGCTTTGGAGCGAATGACCGTCCTAACCTCGCAGGAGATCCGAGTTTGGGCCAACGTTCTCCCGAACGCTGGTTCAACACCGCTGCTTTCACTTTTCCGCCTCGCGGAAGCTTTGGCAATGCAGGAAGAAATATTCTGGATGGGCCTGGCTATCACAATGTGAATGCTTCGCTGGTTAAGAACACCAGGCTCTCCGAACGAATGAATTTGCAGTTCCGGGCTGAGTTCTTCAATCTCTTCAATCACCCCAACTTCAACTTGCCGGACAATTTTCTGGGCTCGCCGTCTTTTGGCCAGATCACGTCGGCACGCGATCCGCGGCATATTCAGTTCGGGGTGAAGTTGCTGTTTTGATCGAGAGTTTCCAGGTCCGACCAAAAGAGCCCTTTACTTGCTCGAGGAGGCATCAATGAGGAAGTTTGCTTTGTTCGGCCTGGACTCTAAAGTCTTGTAACAAATAGCAAGGGTCTTGCTTCACACAGTCCCGTAAGGACCCGATGTTTATGACCGGTAGTCCCAAAGATTTCAAAACTCCGAAGGAGCGAAATATCGCTTGCGTCATACACTTATAAGTGCATTTCGCTCCCCGGAGCTAGCGCTATATCTTCGGGCCAAAGGTATAACACTCCATCCCTACCGGGGCTGTTGTAACAAATCTTTCTTGCACAAGCCTTCTAAGCTGAGCACGCGGCGATAGCGATCTGATTCTTTGCTCGAAAGGAGATGCAGGCGATGAGATGGAAAACACTCGGAGGTGCGGCGATAGGAGTGGCGTTAGCTGCGGTCATGGGACTGGCTGCGCCGAGACCCGATTTCAGCGGGTCTTGGGTAATGGACCGCGCCAGGAGTTTTGGGATGCCGGGAAACATGCAGCAATCCATGACGGTGAATCACACCGGCGATCAGATTGAATTGGAGACAAAAGCTGATTCAGCCGGATAACGAACGCACGGTCAAAGACAGTTACATCCTGGACGGCAAAGAGCGCGAATTTATGCCCCAGAACCCGCCGGGCCAACCAGCGCCGAAAGGAAAACGGGCAGCCAACTGGCTACCGAATGGAAATGGAATTCTCGTCACGGAGGTGACGACCGCGGAGACTCCTAAGGGCACGGTCACCAGTCATCTCACCAGGAAATGGACTCTGTCCAATGGCGAATTGGTTATCGACATGTATATTGATAATCCCAACGGGTCATTTGAGACGAAGCGAATCTTCGTCAGGAAGTAGCGTTGAGCAGAAAACATTAAAAAGAGAAGGGCCGGCCGGGACAAGTTAATCCCCGCGCCCGCCCGACTTAGTTTTCAGTCTGATTACAGTCCCAATTCGTTGGGTAATTTGCAGGTGAGGAAGGGTGGCTTGCCCCGCTCGAGCGCCAACGGCGCAACTGGTTTGGTAATGTCTCAACGGGCGTATCACTAAGAAGTTAAAGAGTCTTTAACGGAAAACACTCAGGCCTCCAGGTGACGTTGTAGGTTGAAAGCTGCAGCAACCGCTCGCGTCGTTGGCGCTCGGGCGGGGGCAAGCCACCCTGCCTGACCTGGAAGTTAGCGAGGCTTAAGCCGTCCTTTTGGCGATCGTAATCACTGCGCCGCAATGTTGTAAGCGGCCATCTGAGTCGCATTGCGCACGAGCAGGCGGCCGCCAGCGATTGCCGGGTAATTCCACGTCTTGCCCTCGAGCGCAGGGAAGCGCGCAACCTCTGCATACTGTTGGGGCGTGGCCTTGACCAGGGCCAGTTCTCCGGCGTCGCTGGAAACAATCAAATGTCCACTCGCGAGGATGACCTGCCCGTAGCCATAACGGCCGCCCTTCCATTTGCGCTCCCCGGTGTTTACATCAAGACACGTCAGAATTCCTTCATCCAATCCGTAGACGTGGCCTTCATGAAGAACTGAGCTGTTGAACTTGTTCTTCATGTTGATATTTTCCCAAAGCTTACGCGCTTCGAAATTTTTGCCGCCGCCAGCGATCTCAATTAGTGCCGCACCCTTGCCATAGCCCGATGAGATGAAGAAGCGATTTTTGTTCACCATGATGGGTTGCGAGACATTGATACCCATGTCCGTGTCCCAGACATAGCTCCACAGTAACGAGCCGTCCTCCGGAGCCAGACCCATGACGCGTGTAGCGCTGACAACTACGACCTGCCGCCGACCCGCGAGCGTAGCGAGCATTGGAGAAACGTAGGCCTGCGGATCGCTTTGCGACTTCCAGGCAGGCGCGCCAGTAAGTTTGTTGTAGGCTACGACGGACTTGCCATTGGCGCCCCCCGGCAGAACGATCACTTTGTCATCAACGACCAGCGGCGAGGCGGCCATTGCCCAGGAGAGATTCGACGCCTGGTTCTCGGTCAGGATGTTGCGGCCCCAGGCAACTGCACCTGTCTTCGCGTCCAGGCAGCGGAGCTCTCCAGTGGCGCCCAGTGCGTAAATCCGACCGTCATCCCAAGTGGGAGTGGCGCGGGGTCCATCGCCCGTCGAATCGCTGTACTGGGCATTCCAACCCTGCTTCCATAGTTCGCGGCCGGTAGCGACGTCGTAAGCAGTCACGACTTCTTGCCCGCGTCGTTGTTCAATGGTATGGGCTCGTCCATCCGCGATAACGAACGAGGCATAACCGACGCCGATGGGCTGTTTCCACATGGGCACTAATCCTGAAGCCGGCCACTGTGTCAAGACTTGAAGTTCGTCGTAGCGGCCGTCGCGATTGGGCCCGCGAAAGTTTGTCCAGTAGTTTCTTGAAGCGTGTGCGGCAGCAGTCTCTGGTACGGCAGCGGGCTCGGCAGACCCAGCAGCCACCGGTGACGCGCCGCTCGCTGGTAATTGCGCTGCAGTAGCGGGACCGGCAGATTGATCACTCAGTGCAGACGCGGCCGCAGCCTGCTGATCGCGATGTTGCTCGACTGCGTCGTAAACGGCTTCATTCGCACTGGATCGACGCCACGCGGCAAACAGATAAACGTATCCCACCCCCACCAGCGCTATGCACAGCGTCCCGAGAAGCTTCCTGCTCGTGGCGACGTCGCGGCGCGTCCAAAGCATCGCCAGTCCCAAAGGCGGTATCAAGACTGACGCCGCAATCAATCCAGTTAAAGACCGATACCAGGGTGCGGATTCTTGTGACTCAAACATCTTCGTATCTCCTCGAGTAGCTCTGCCAACCCATGCTTTGTCAGTATGAGATGCCGGTTTGTGTAATTTCGTGGATCACTTCAGTTTCCGATGACTCGTAAGCTCCTTACTCGGCCCGTCTAACTATTAAATCCGAGTCAGGATTATTAACAACCCTAGCAGGCTGCTAAAACAAGACTAAGAACGATCCACGAAATTACACGAACGGACACGAAGAGAGCCGTTGGTTCGAAGTCATTGCGTGTGCTTTCGTGGATCGTCTTATTCTCCCTGAGCCGTTTTTCAGCAGCCTGCTAGTGTAACCAATTAGACGCTGGCGGGGTTCAAGTTGTTCCTCTTCACCCGCACTCTAATTCCCAATGGCATAAAGATTCTTCTCGCCGCGAATGAAGATTCGTCCGTCAGCAATCGCCGGAGAAGCATAAACCGGTTCACCCACTGAGTTGCTGCCAAGAATTTCGTGCTTAGGTCCGGCTTTGACCATGAAAGTGTCGCCGTCCTCACTGGTCAGTAGAATCTTGCCGTCGAAAGCAACGGGTGATGCGGTGAACGTCGCGGGAATCGGAACGCGGCCGCCCTCATACATTAATTCGCCGGTTTTAGCATTGAGACAAGTGAGAATGCCACGATCCGTTGTCAGGTAAAGATAGTCGCCGTAGAGTATTGGCGAGGGGACGTAGGCAGTGCCCTTTGAGTGTTTCCAGGCAACGTTCGCGGAATCAGTAAGGTCACCTGCGGCGCCCAACCGAATCGCCATCACTATTTTTGCCGGAAAGCCTGCCGACAAAAACACTACTTCGTTGTTGGCCACCGGGGAAGGGATTGCGTTGCTCTCTACACCCTTGTGCCTCCACAACTCTTTTCCGGTCGACGGATCGTAAGAAACAATCGCCTCAGTACCGCTCGTGATAAGTTCAGCGCGTTTGGCTGTTCGAACCAATATTGGAGTCGCCCAACTGACCTGGACCTTGCGAGGAGTTTTCCATGCCTCCTTTCCGGTCTTCTTATCGAGCGCGACGACGAACGACGCGTCTCCGTTTTCTTCATCACACTGCATGACCACAAGGTTGTCATGAAGAATTGGAGAAGTGCCCGTGCCCATGCCCACAGTCCCGAGTTTCCCCAAGTCGGCTTTCCACGCAAATTTGCCGCCCATGTCGTAAGCATAAAGGCCTTCCGAGCCGAAGAAGGCATAGACATATTTGCCGTCGGTAGCAGGGGTCGAGGCGGCGAAAGAACTCTTACGATGACGGTTATCATAAGGTGTGCCCTCAAATGCCGTCTGCTCCCACAAAATCTTGCCGGTGGTGGCATTAAGACAAATGACTTTGAACGTGTGTTTGCGATCTGCTCCGATACTATCCGGGTGTAAAAACTCCTTGTCGCCATTCATATGTTTGACAGCTTTTGCTCCAGGCACGACCGGGCCTTCAACTGCAGTCGTGAGGAATATCTTGCTACCCCAAACGATTGGCGATGAGTGCGAGCGTCCGGCGATAGCCGTTTTCCATTTAATGTTTTCGTTGCACTCCATTCCGTCGGCAGGTTCTTCTCGGTGGAAACACCCTGACCATCGGGACCTCGCCATTGCGGCCAGTTGCCGGCGCTGGTTGAGCTGATGGTCGAGCTAAGAAATGCTACAGCCGCAACCAGAGTGATCATTGAGGCGACGCTCATTCGGGTGAATATTCTCATAGGGTTTCCTTAGGATGATGCGAAGTATCGTTGAGTGCCGGCAGTTCAGAGTTCATCAAGCTTTAGCTTGTCCGCACCGCTAGCCGCAACCTAAAGGTTGAACTCTAAACTGCCGGCACTGCTCAGAACTTCAGTTACCTGCCTTCGCGGACTTAGCCTTAGCATCGGGCGTCTCACCGAAAGCAAAGAGGTGGCTGACTCCGCGGACGATTACGAGCCCGTCAGAGATTGCGGGGGTTGCCATCAGTACCTGGCCTACCGGATTTGTAGCCAGCAGTTCGTACTTTGGCCCAGCCTTGACGACAAAGACCTCACCGTCTTCACTCGAGAGGTAAATCTTACCGTCCGAAGCAACTGGTGAAGCGGTAAAGGCACCACCCTTGCCGCCGAGCCGCTCCTGATAGACTCGCTCCCCTGTCTTGGCCTGGTAGGTCGTCAGCACTCCCTGATTTGAAAGGATATAGAGCAAGTCTCCATAGATAACGGGCGTCGGCATGTAGGGACCGCCCCGTGTTTTGCTCCAGGCAATAAAATCGCTTGATTCCTTACCATCCTTGAGCGAGATATCGCCGACGGCTCCCGGCCGAATAACATAAATTGGCTGGATGACCCGGTAGCCGGTGGTAACGTAGATAAGGTCGTGGGCGAAGATCGGCGTCGGTGTGGCGACCTCGGAGTTTGGCCCCAGCCGCCATAGTTCCTTTCCCGTCGCTGGATCGTAACCGCGGATGGCTTTGGTTCCGTTAGTGACAAGCTCGGCTCGGGTTTTACCCTCATAAACAGTCGGGGAGCTCCAAGATGGAATTTCTTCGCGTGGCGTCATCCACAGGCGTTTGCCATTCTTAATGTCATAGGCTGCGATAAATGAGTTCTTCTGAATATCGGCCTGTACGATAACCATGTTCTTGTAGATGATCGGTGACGCTCCATACTCCCACTGGTAGTCCGGGTCGTAAAACCACCCGGCGTCGAGCACGCCGAGGTCTTGTTTCCACAAGAGCTTTCCGTTGAGGTCGTATGCGTAGAGACCATGGGAACCGAAGAGAGCGATCACATGCTTGCCATCGGTTGCCGGCGTCGAGTCAGCATGAGTTGATTTGGGGTGGCGTTTTACCTTCGGGATTCCCTCATAGGCTATTCGTTCCCAGAGAATCTTGCCGGTCCGTTTATCCAGAGCGAAAACCTTCCAGGTGTGTTTGGGATCGTCCTTCACTGGTGCAACATCGCCGTAAAGACCGAAGCGCGTCTCATCTTTTGCGGCGCTCGTAATGGCAGTGGTCACGAATATCTTGTTACCCCAGACGACCGGGCTGGAATGTGCGAGCCCGGGTATGGCGGTCTTCCATCGCGTGTTGACATCCTTTGGCGCGTCCCAGGTGACGGCGGCAGCCTGTCCTTCAACAACTCCCGAGGCGCCGGGGCCCCGGAACTGGGGCCAGTTCTGCGCGCGGGTATCCAAGGAGAGAAGAGGCAGGCAAAGGAGAAGAAACGTAATTCGTTTCATGTGAAGACCTCTGGGAGTGTGCGTTGCTCGTGGTCGGTTGTTGTAGGGGCGCCCACGGAGGGACGCCCCTACAACCATAGCTATCAAGGTTGTTTAGTCTCTTCGACTCGCTTGTAGAGTAGCGTATTGGCGCCCTGCTTGAATGTGAACCCAGTTGCCTTGCCACCTTCGACGTTAAAGGTGACGCTGATTCCATCGAATGCGATCGGCCTGAACGTCGTCTTGTCCACAGCCATCATCGCGAGGGGTTGCTGTCCCGCCGCCGTGCCAAATAACTTCCCGTCCCTGACGCTGAAAGCTATCTCGGGCCCCTGCTCAGTCTTATACTTCCCAACGTACAATTGCAGGGTCGCAGGCTCAACCTCGAGTGGCGGTTGTGCTCCTGCCTTCTTAAGCATCTCAGCGATCTCGACTTTGTCCTTGTCGTTCATAGTCAGCGCCAGGGCTGCTGTCAGCGTTTCCGGTTTTGCTCCCCCTTTGGCGAGAGCCACCGCGACTAGCTCGCCGTTTCCTTCGCGCGCACCTGTGGTCAGTACATCGTTTACGCTCGCCGCGTCCTTTTCCAGGAGCGCTCCCACAGCACCAGCATGCCTGTTTTGCAGTGCCCAGGTCATGGCAGTGGCACCGTAAAAAGTGTCTTTCACGCCCACGTCAGCGCCACGAGCAAGCAAGACTTTGACGACTTCCGTATGACCTCTCTCGGCCGCCTTGAATAGCGCGGTGGTGCCGTAGCGAAATTTCGCATTAACGTCGGCGCCCTTGTCGAGCAACGCCGTGACAAGCGCCACGTCACCCTTGCGCACCGCTTCCCACATCTGATCGTTAAGCTCCTGTTGGGCGTTCTGTGCCGGCGCTGACGCTGGATTTGAGAGCAGCGTCAATATGAGAAGCATGATCAGCCTTAGCTTCATAAACCCTTCCCCGCTTTTCGAGTTCATCAGTAGATGGTAAATTCAAGAAGGTAAAGACAGTCGAGCGCAAGAAAAACTGAATCACTGCAACGCAAGTGTACGTATTCTACATCTTTAAGGTTGCAGGGGCACTCTTATAACATTCGACATACCTCTTCGCTCAATATGATGAAAATCCAATATGACTAACTTTTTCTTCATTTATTCGTATTTGTCGGTTTCTCTGTTGCTGCTTGTGCCTGCTAAAGCCAGCGATTGGGCGGAGTGGCGCGGACCGGCTCGCGATGGTGTCTCCCTGGAAAAGAATTTGCCGGTTCGATGGTCGCCTTCGGGCGAGAATCTTGCCTGGAAAGCTCCCTATGGCGGACGTTCCGCACCCATTGTGATGGGTGATCGGGTCTTCATCCAGAATTCCGTCGGCAAGGGCGAGCTGCTGCAAGAGCGTGTAGTTGCTCTCAATGCCGACACAGGACAATTACTCTGGGAGCATCGTTTTAATGTTTACCTGAGTGACGTGCCGCCACACCGGGTCGGTTGGGCTTCGCCGGTTGGTGATCCAGCCACAGGGAATGTCTACGTCTTCGGCAGCGGCGGAAGTCTAATAGGGTTGACGGGAGATGGAAAACTTCTTTGGGAGAGATCGCTGGGCGAAGACTTCGGATTGCTCACGACCCACGGAGGCCGCACGGTCTCTCCGATCATTGATGGCCACCTCGTTATTGTCAGCGGCGTAACTTTCCAGTGGGGCGAACATGGTCGCGGCGCGCATCGCTTCATGGCATTCGATAAGAAAACGGGCGCGACGATCTGGATTAGCGCACCTGGTGGTCGACCTTACGATACGACTTATGCTCCGCCGATCATCGCAAACGTCAATGGGACGCGCTTGCTGATTCAAGGCGCCAGCGATGGTGTAACTCATGCCATCAAACCGCAAACAGGCGAGCCGGTTTGGAAATATGAGATCAGTAAGCGCGGTCTTAATACGGGCGTTGTCGTGCACGGCTCAACTGCGATTCTGACCCACAGTGAAGAGAATCTCGATTCCAGCGAAATGGGCATGATGGTCGCCGTGGATGCGGGTTCGAAAGGCGAGATCAAGAAGGAACAAACCAAGTGGCGCATCTACGGTTGGCAAGGAGGCTTCTCTTCCCCCGTTCTTGATGGCAACCGACTCTACAATGTTGATAACGGAGCCAATCTCGCGGCCTTCGATGTGAACAGCGGCAAACGGTTCTGGCTGCGAAACCTCGGCACGATTCAGAAAGCGTCGCCAGTACTGGCCGACGGTAAGCTTTATGTCGGTACAGAAAACGGGAAATTCTTCATCCTGAAACCGAATGCGACTGGGGCGGAGATCCTCGATCAAGATCAGCTCGGTACGGAAGCGCTGCCTGAAGCGATTATCGCTTCCGTCGCTGTTTCCAATGGGAGGATCTACCTCGTCAGCGACTCAACCATTTATGCCATTGGAAAGACGTCGAACGCGACCACACGGCAACCCCCGCCGATGGTGCCACCACCAGATCCAAACCGAGCCGCGTCCCACGTTCAAGTCGTTCCCACCGAATTGATGCTGAAACCCGGGGACAAGGTCAACTTTCGTGTTCGTCTCTTCGACGATAAAGGAAGCTTCATTCGCGAGGAGAAGGCCGAATCGTGGACGCTCGACAATCTGAAAGGCACAGTTGCGGACGGGCAATTTGACGCTGCGAGTGACGCAATCGTCCAGGCAGGTCTCGTTAAAGCCAGGGTCGGTGCTATCACCGGCTCAGCCAGCGCGCGTGTCTTTCCGGCCCTACCCTGGAGCGAGAACTTCGATGCGCTAGCCGTGAATACAATTCCTCCTCATTGGGTTAATACAACACTGAAATTCACTGTGCGTGAAGTTAATGGCAACAAGGTGTTCGTCAAAACGACGGAAGGTTCTTCACTTCTGAGCCGCGCTCGCGCCTACTTTGGGCCTTCTGATCTTGCAAACTACACGGTTGAAGCCGACGTCCTCGCGACGCAAAAGCGCCGCCAGCAGGGCGACGCGGGTGTGATTGCGCAGCGTTATGTGCTGGCGATCTACGGCAATAGCCAGATGCTGCATCTCGAGCCTTGGCAACCCGAAACCGCGCGCACGGTTACTATTCCTTTTGCCTGGAAGCAGGATACGTGGTACCGCTTGAAGCTGCAGGTCGAGAATCTGCCTGACGCCAAGGTGCGCGCGCGCGGGAAGGCCTGGCCCACGACGGAGAACGAACCATCAGCCTGGATGATCGAACGAATTGATCCAATTCCCAACCTCCAGGGCGCGCCCGGTATTTTCGGCAACGCACTGGCGGAAATCTATTTTGATAATCTGAAGGTGTATCCAAACAAATGACAAAAACAGGAGTCAGGAGTCAGAAGTCAGAAGTCAGAATTGGGTTATCCGAAATCAGAAACCACAAGCCAATCGCCAAACGCCTGCTTGCATCCGCGCTTCTGGCTTCTGGCTTTTGGCTTCTGACTTCTGGTGTTGCTGCTTCCGATCCGGGTACGAGCGACTGGCCTATGTGGGGCGGAACTCCCGACCGTAACATGATTTCCAATATGAAGGGGCTGCCCACAAGTTGGGATGTGAAGACGAAGAAGAACGTTAAGTGGGTAGCGCTGCTGGGCTCGCAGACCTACGGGAACGTCGTCGTTTCGGGCGGCAAGGTCTTCGTCGGGACCAATAACGAAGCAAACCCTCCTTACGATCCATCGATCAAGGGCGATAAGGGCATCCTGATGGCTTTCAACGAAGCCGACGGTGAATTTCTTTGGCAGATGGTCCACGACAAGCTGGCCGCCGGCCGCGTCAATGATTGGCCCTACCAGGGTGTTGCTTCGTCGCCACTGGTTGAAGGAGATCGAGTCTACTACGTTTCAAATCGCGCCGAGTTGGTCTGCCTCGATACGCAGGGTTTCCGCGATAAGGAAAACGACGGCCCGGTTAACAACGAGAAGTTGACCGGCGACAGGAATGCCGACGTCGTATGGACTTTCGACATGATTGAAGAGGTGGGTTCCCTTCCGCACAATCTGGCGAACTCATCGCCGGTCGCTCACGGCGATCTTATCTTTATCAGCACGTCGAATGGGCAGGACGAGAGCCACGTAAATGTTCCGTCGCCGAAAGCGCCCGCCATTATTGCGGTCAACAAGAAAACCGGGAAGTTGGTTTGGGAAGATAATTCGGTAAACGATCGCATTCTGCACGGTCAGTGGAGCTCGCCCACCGTCGGTACAATTGGTGGTGTTGTGCAGGTGATTCACGGGCAGGGTGACGGCTGGATTCGCGGCTACGAAGCGCTCACCGGCAAAAAGCTCTGGGAGTTTGACCTCAACCCAAAAGACTCCCTATGGCCGAAGACGCGTAACGAAGTGATCTCCACGCCAGTGGTTTATGAAGAGAAGGTGTACATCGCCAATGGGCAGGATCCGGAACACGGAGAGGGCGTCGGCCACATGTATTGTATCGACGCCGCCAAACGCGGCGACATTACCAAAGCAGGCATGGTCTGGCATTACGACAAGATACGCCGATCAATTTCCACACCGGCGATTAAGGACGGCATTGTTTACCAGCCGGACTTCAGCGGCTTCCTGCACGCACTCGATGCTAAGACTGGTCAAGTCTATTGGACACATGATCTCTTCGCCGCCGTCTGGGGCTCCCCCATGCTCATCGACGGCAAGCTGTACCTGGGTGACGAAGACGGAGATGTAGTGATCATGCAGGAAGGAAAGACCAAGAAAGTTATTGGGGAGATAAACATGGGCAGTTCTGTTTACTCCACACCTGTGCCCGCGAACGGCGTGATGTACATCTCGAATCGCAACCAGCTTTATGCTCTGGCGACTCCGCCAGCAAAGCCAACGGCTGCGGCGCCGAAATGACGAGTTTTTTTTACAGCCCGTGAAACGGGCGAAAGCATAAAGCCTAGGGTGTAGCGAAGCGGAACCCTAGGTTAGGGTATCGAAAGATTCCCAAGCCCGCGAAGTGGGCGACAGCGGATCAATAATTTTGCTAGCAGGCCTGTCTCTTTTCGTTCGCTCTGCCGCCACGCTTCGCGGGCTCTCGTATCGGCTTGGCCCTTGACCTGGGGTTACGCTGCGCTCCACCCCAGGCTTTATGCTTTCGTCACGTTTCGCGGACTCTAAATCAAATTGCCCCGCGCCTGCGGCGCTCGACACCATGAAACACCTACTAATTCTTTGTCTGTGTCTCCTCTTATCAACGATCTCATCGGTAACCGCTCAGGCCCAAAACTGGCCCTCGTTTCGTGGTCCCAATGCCTCGGGCGTGGCTGACCGCGGCAAGCTTCCAACTACCTGGAACGCTGAGAAGTCACAAAACATTCTCTGGAAAACTGCCATCCCCGGATTGTCTCACGCCAGTCCGGTACTCTGGGGCAATCGCATTTTTGTGATCACGGCCATTAGCGGCGATCCGAAAGCGAGTTTCAACGCCAAAGACAGAGGCATCGGTCTGGCCGACGACAGTGTGAATCACACTTGGAGGATCTACGCCCTCGATAAGACAAACGGTCGTGTTGTCTGGGAGAAAACAGCCTACGAAGGTGTGCCCAGGGCTAAACGGCACGTCAAGGCGACCCAGGCCAATTCCACACCGGCTACTGATGGCAAGTACGTCGTCGCGCTCTTCGGTTCCGAAGGATTGGATTGCTATGACGTGAATGGCAAGTTGATCTGGAAGCAGGATCTCGGAGTCTTGAACCCCGGTCTGTGGGACGATCCAACTTCTTCGTGGGGCCACGCCAGCAGTCCCGTCATCTACCGCGACCTGGTTATTGTTCAGGCGGACGGGCACAAACAATCTTTCATCGCGGCTTTCAATCTCAAGGACGGCAAGCAGGCATGGCGTGTGGAACGCGGCGAGATCACTTCCTGGAGCACGCCGACCATTTATGAAACGAAAGCACGCACTGAACTGATTGCGAATGGCGGGCGTTACATCCGCGGTTACGACCCGCTGACCGGCAAGGAGCTCTGGCGGTTCTCAGCCGACAACACGCAGGTCAAAATGCAGGCTCCGCTCGTAGGTCATAGCCTTATTTTTGTTACCGGCGGCTACCCGCCCGGACGCCCGATGTATGCTTTTCGCTCCGGCGCGGTCGGCGACATTTCGCTCAAGCCCGGCCAGGAAACTAACGAGTTTATTGCGTGGCGTTCGAGCAAAGGCAGTCCGTACACACCGACACCCATCGTCTATGGTGACTTGTTCTACACCTGTGCCGATAATGGCGTGTTGAGCGCCTACGACGCGAAAACCGGCGAACTGGTCTATCAGGAGCGGCTGCCGAGTTCATTCAGCGCCTCACCGGTGGGCGCGGATGGAAAGCTGTACCTGGCAAGCCAGGATGGAGATGTCTTTGTCGTGAAGGCCGGACGCAAGTTCGAGTTGTTGGCCACAAACCCGATGGGGCAGGCGCTGATGGCCACGCCGGCACTATCCGACGGAATGCTAATCCTGCGTACTGATAACCACATTTATGCAATCGGGGAACGCAAGGCAGCAAGAGAGTTTAGGAGAAGAAAGACGTAGTTGAGAGTCAACCTTTAGGTTGCTGCGTGCCCCGCCGAGCAAGCTAAAGCTCGAACTCTCAACTGGTGGCCCCAGTTCAAGTTAAGAATTTAAACGATGCAGCAATTCGACTTCCAACCCAGAACTCGCGTGATCTTCGGCGCCGGCGCAATCGAACGCATTGGCGAGCTGGCGCGCGAACTCGACTTTCGTCGGACCTTACTCGTTGCCGACCGGGGTCTGGTTGCCTCCGGTCATGTGGATGAGGCGTTGGTGCCGCTGCGGCTGGCAGGAGTTGAGGTTGCTGGCTTTCATGATTTCGAAGTGAATCCTGATACGCGAATGGTCGAGGAGGGGCGCAAGTTTGCGGCGCCGCGCGATATCGATTCGATCATCGGTTTAGGCGGCGGCAGCTCACTCGATTGTGCAAAAGCAATCAATTTTCTCCTGACCAACGGCGGCGAGATGCGCGATTACTTGGGCTACGGCAAGGTAACGCAACCGCTCCTGCCGATGATTGGCGTTCCCACCACGTCTGGAACCGGAAGCGAAGCGCAAAGTTATGCGTTGATTTCAGAAGCGCAAACTCGTGTCAAGATGGCTTGTGGTGACTCGAAAGCGGCGTTTCGTATTGCGCTGCTGGATCCCGTGCTGACTATCTCCCAACCACGCAGCATCACGGCGACCTCCGGGTTTGATGCCATAGCCCATGCGGTTGAAACCCAGGTTACGACAAAACGCAGTGGTCTGTCGGAGTTCTTTTCCCGCGAAGCGTGGCGATTGCTGGAGTCCAACTACGAAATCGTTCTTGAGCAGCCGGATAATTTGGAAGCACGCGGTGCGATGCAGCTCGGATCCTATTTCGCTGGTATGGCTATTGAGAACTCTATGCTCGGCGCCACCCACGCCTGTGCCAATCCGCTTACGACTCATTACAGCACGGTACACGGTGCGGCCCTGGCGATGCTACTTCCTTCAGTCGTGCGCTGGAATGGCCTGGTCGCCGCTGATCGTTATGCCGATCTCGTGCGGCTTTCCGGTACTCAAACCGGTGCTGGCGTCATTGCTCCGACCGAGATACTGGCCCAGAGACTGGAAGAACTCGCGTCTTTCGGCGGACTGCGCAGCAGCCTGAGCGTCGCCGGCGTTCCAGCAGCGGATTTAGGTATGCTTGCTGAGGAGGCTGCAGAACAGTGGACCGGAACATTTAATCCGCGGCCGTTTGACCAGGCTGGCGCTTTGGAGGTTTACGAGCAGGCGTATTCTTGAGTTTGGCGGAGAAAAACCGATCCACGAAACCCCACCAACCAACCCGAAATGTTGTTAGTGCCACTTCGTGTGATTTCGTGGATCGTCTTAGCCTTTCCTTTATTTACAATCGTTCTTGGACGGTATGAACACTGAAAGAACCGAATCGTCATCAATACAAACAGGAGGGGGAATAGTGCGGTCTCTTTTGTTATTTTTAACTCTGTACTTTTGTATTTCGCCATTCCCCGTGCGGGCGCAGGACACGCCTGCGGACAATTGGTCGCAGTTTCGTGGCAATCACCGACTCACGGGTATCTCACATTCTGTTGTGCCCACAACTCTAAAACTTCTATGGACTTATGAGGCAGGTGAGTCGATCGAGTCTTCCGCAGCTATTGTTGGCGGGACGGTTTTCGTGGGCTCCCAGAAAGGCGAACTGATTGCTCTTAATCTCGAAAACGGATCGGTCTACTGGAAGTTTTCGACCGGCTCGCCGATTGGCGAATCGTCACCGGCTTTCAGCGCCGGCGTGGTATACATCGGCGACCTAGGCGGTTGGATCAACGCTATCAATGCTTCCACTGGCCAGAAACTATGGGCCTATAAGACAGGTGGTGAGATCAAATCGTCACCGGTGGTTGCGGGAGATCGAGTGCTAATTGGTTCATATGATCAGAATCTTCATTGTCTTTCGACGCGAAACGGATCACTTTTGTGGAAAGTGAAAACGAACGGTCCAGTCCATGCAACTCCCAGCATCTCAGGCGGACTGGCATACATTGCCGGCTGTGATGAACTGTTCCGCGCAATTCGGATTTCTGATGGACGGGAAGTATTCACCGTCTCTTCCGGCGCCTACACCGGAGCTTCGCCTGCGCTGAGAGACGACGCGGCTTACTACGGAACATTCGACAATGAAGTGCTAATGGTCAACCTTAAAGACCGCAGCATCGGTTGGCGCTACGAGCATCCCCAACGCAAGTTTCCCTTTTACTCATCGGCCGCAGTGCTCCAGGACCGAATCATCGTAGGAGGGCGCGACAAGATGGTCCACGGCTTGAATGCTGCCGGAAAAGGCGTTTGGACATTCACCACTCAAGCACGCGTCGAATCATCTCCGGCCATCGCCGGCGGGCGCGTGTTCGTGGGTTCGAATGATGGACGTTTCTACGTTCTGAATCTCGCCACAGGAGCCAGGCTCTGGGAGTTTACTGCCGGCGCCCCCCTGTCCGCCTCACCAGCAATCGCTCGAGGCCGTATCGTCATCGGCGCGCAGGATGGACGGCTTTATTGTTTTGGCTGATGAATCCTGAAAGGATTTAAGTCAATAGCCGTGGGCGAGCCTTGCGACGCCCACGGAGGATCGGAGATAAAATTTCTCCACCCTGAAGGGACCAAAGTGGACCGTAAACTTTGACCCTTTCAGGCTCAGACACTTTGCTTTCGCTTATCCGTGGGCGTCGCGCAACGCTCGCCCACGGCTATTAACTTACATCCCTTTGGGATCATGTGCCGAAAACCCAAACTGAACTTGTACCGCTCCAGGCGCGGTTTGACTTGCCGGTGGGTTTCGGCATAGAACTGTCCCGTTCAAAATCCCAACAAGACGAGGCACGTTAAATATGAAGAAGCGCATTCTTTGTTCCGGCCTGCTCGCTGCTTTGCTGACGATTGAAATGGCGTGCATGCCGGCACCGCCAACAAATCAACCTGCTAGCACCAACGCCCCAGCCACAACAAGTGCGGCGCTCCCGCCGGAACTGAAATCCGGACTGGAGAGCATCAGCAGCGACACGATCATGCAACATACGAAGGTGCTTTCGTCCGATGAGTATGAAGGGCGTGGGCCGGGGACGAAGGGCGAAGAGCTCACGGTAAAATATCTAACTGAACAATTTCAGAAGCTGGGTCTCAAGCCCGGTAATCCCGATGGCACTTATCTGCAAAAGGTTCCCCTCGCCGGTTTCACGGCGCAGCCCACTGCGTCTTTTGCCGTCGGTGCCAAAAAGATCGATCTGAAGTTTCCTCAAGACTACGTTGCGGTGTCGCGCCGATTTGTGCCCGAGTCGAAGGTTGAAAATTCCGATATGGTTTTCGTCGGCTATGGCGTGGTCGCGCCCGAATACGGTTGGGACGATTACAAGGGCGTGGATGTGCGCGGCAAGACCATTGTCATGTTGATCAACGATCCGGCCGTGCCTGATGCGACAGATCCTTCAAGGCTTGATGAGAAGATGTTTAAAGGCAAGGCGATGACTTACTACGGTCGCTGGACCTACAAATATGAGATCGCTTCCGAGAAGGGGGCTGCGGCGGCCATTATCATTCACGAAACGGGGCCGGCGGGC
>JBPCMM010000167.1:0-22390 GCA_051002255.1 Pyrinomonadaceae bacterium | reverse complement strand
ATCTCACTGGGCAATGCGGGTAATAATTGGTGAATCGGCTGCGGCTCATCCTTCAAAATTGAACTGATTATTTCCAAAGGAGTTTCGCCTTCAAAAGCCCGTTGGCCGGTCAGCATTTCATGGAGGACTATTCCGAAACTGAAAATATCGCTGCGAGCGTCAATCTCTTTTCCTTTCGCCTGTTCGGGCGACATATAATTTGGCGTGCCGATGATCATTCCCGGATTTGTTGATGGCGGTTTGATCGCCGTCGCCGCTTCTTCATCTACATTTAACCCGCGCCCTTGCGACAGGACGGCTCCTGACAACTTGGCAATCCCGAAATCGAGAATCTTGACCACACCGTCAGCACGGATCATTACGTTTTCGGGTTTGATATCGCGGTGAATGATGTTTGCCGAATGTGCGGCTTGCAATGCCGAAACGATTTGAATAGCTATGTCTAATGCTGATTTGAGCGACAGATTCTTGCTTTGCAAACGGCTGTGCAGAGTTTCGCCTTCGATAAACTCAGTGGCAATGAAATGAGTGCTGTCAGTTTCGCCGGTTTCATAAATGGTGATGATATTGGAATGATTAAGTGCCGAAGCAGATTTAGCTTCGCGGACGAAACGGCTCATTCGACCTTTATCTTCAGCAAACTCCTGCGGCAAGATTTTCAACGCGACTTTGCGGTCGAGTCTCGTATCTTCCGCCAGATAAACTTCGCCCATCCCGCCCGCGCCGAGTTTCTCGACGATGCGGTAATGCGACACCGTAGTGTTGGCTTCGAGTTCCTTATTCACCTTCTTAAATTCATTCCGGCAGATTCAGCCGTTTCAGCATTTCCTTGAATCGCGGGTCGGAGCGGAGCGGATCCATCAACGGGTCAACTTTCAAGCGATGCAATTCCCAATCGCGTTGCTCATAAGCTTTTTCAAGTTCGGCGAAGGCTTTCTCCTTATCACCAAGTGCGGCATAGATACTGGCAATATAGTAAGACATCACATACTGCGTCTTAGCAATCTCTCTGAATCTTTTGATGACTTCCTCTGCCTCTTGTCGGCGACCAGATTTCGCGTAGGCGTATCCGGTAAAGTATAGAGCATCTTGTTTTGTCTGTTCGTTTTGGAGTTC
Organism: Pyrinomonadaceae bacterium; assembly: GCA_051002255.1. GTDB lineage: Bacteria > Acidobacteriota > Blastocatellia > Pyrinomonadales > Pyrinomonadaceae > PSRF01. Next base: position 21,274 of record JBPCMM010000167.1, on the reverse strand, counting down.
CTTTTCGCCGAGTGCAATCGCCTCCGCATTCATTCCATTGGCTATGTAAACTACGCCAAGAAACAACCGTCCCGTAGGATGGTTCGGTTCAAGGTCATATGTCTTGCGAGCTTGCTCCAATGCTCGGTCATTTTGTCCGGCCGACATATATTCCCCAGCAAAAATTGCACCCATAACGAGCGACAGCGGTTCCAGTTCTAATGCCCGCTTGAACTCCGTGATAGCTTCGTCGTGTCGTCCGAGCGGCGCGAGGTAAAGCTGACCGTACCGAAAATGCGCGGCGGAATTATTCGGGTCGAGTTCAATCGCTCGTTTGAATTCGCGCTCGGCTTCCGCCCAGTTCCAATCATATACCGCAAAATAATTGGCTAAAGCCGTGTGCGCTTCGGGCAGCGTCGGGTCAATTTCTAAAGCTCGCTGCGCCGCCGCCTTCGCTTGCGGAAATGCCTCCTTTGACGAGAGGTAAGGATAAGCCGGCATCTGGTTGTAGCAGTCGGCTATGCTCGCATAAGCTAACGCAAAGTTCGGGTCAAGCCGGATGGCTTGTTGGAAGTATTCAATGCTGCGCTGCATGTCGTCTTTTGTTCGCTTGGCAAGGTGATAACGACCTTTCAGATAGAGTTGATACGCTTCGTTGTTGGAAGTGGAGTGTTTGGTCAAGCCTTTCTCGTCGCCCGAAAGTTTCAACCGAAGCTTCTGTGAGATTTCTGAGGCAATCTCGCGCTGCGTCGCCAACAATTCCGACATCTTGCGCTCGTACTGCTCGCCCCACAGCGTTTTGTTATTGCGCACGTCCACCAGCTCTACGCTGATAGTCAGATTCTCGCCGCGCTGGGCGATGCGCCCGGTCATTACGGCGTCCACACCGAGTTCGCTGCCGATTGTTTTCGGATCGCTCTCTTTCCCTTTGTAGCGAAAGACCGAACTCGTCGGGCTGACCTTCAGATTCGGCAACTGCGACAGACGATAGATCAAAGATTCCGCCAGGCCGTCGGACAGATATTCGGTGTCCGCGCCCGTGCTTCTGTTCTGAAACGGCAGCACCGCAATCGAGTCGATGCCACCTTCCGTGTCGCTGTTGTGAGCGCGCCGGTAAAGACCGAGACCGAGGATTCCCGCGACGAGCGCCAGCGCGACGACGACCGCGGCAAGCTTGTGCCGCTTGATTCCGGTGACGAGGTACTCGGCGCTGGAGGGCCCTGCTGGGAGCGATGGGGGGCCGGTCGTCCGGCTAAGATTTTGGCTGCGCGTGGCCTCGGCTCCGGTTGCTCCCGTCCTTTCGCCCTTGATTGGAGGCGGCACGGTCGTGTCAATGCCAGCGCCTTGCAATTCGCGTCGCAGTTCTTTCAATTCAATCGTGACATCCTTAATCGTCTGGTAGCGCTCTTCCGGATCTTTCGCAAGACAGCGCCGCACGATACGCTGTAATTCCGGCGGCGCCGACGGGTTGAAATCAGTCAGCGGCGGGGCCGGCTCGTAGACAACCATGTGCATCGACTTGATCACCGACTCACCATCGAAGGGCTTCCTGCCGGTCACCGCTTCAAACAGGATGCAGCCGAACGAGAAGATGTCGGAGCGCTGGTCGATCTCTTTGGTCTTACCCTGAGCCTGTTCCGGCGACATATAGCCGACCGTGCCCATCACCGTGCCCGGCGTCGAATGCTGCGGCATCAATGCCGTCGCGATTTCGCTTGAATTGCCGCCCGGCACGGGCGGCGGCTGCTCGACGAGTTTCGCGAGGCCGAAGTCTAAAATCTTGGCGTGTCCGTCGCGCGTGACCATGATGTTGTCGGGCTTTAGATCACGGTGGATGATGCCGGCGGCGTGAGCTTTGGCTAATCCTTCCGCGACGTGCTGCAAATGGCGCAGGAGCCTTGCGAGATCGGCTTGCCGGTGCTGGATCAGTTCGCGCAGCGTGACACCTTCGATAAACTCCATCGCGATGTAGTGCGTGCCGCTGTCTTCGCCGATTTCAAAGATCTGCGCAATGTTCGGATGGCTGAGCGCGGCTGCGGACTTTGCCTCTCGGACAAAACGATCCATGCGATCACGATTCGACGCGACGTCAGCCGGAAGAATCTTCAACGCCACTTTGCGGTCGAGTTTCGTATCCTGCACCAGATACACTTCGCCCATCCCGCCCTCACCCAGCTTGGAGCGGATTTCGTAACGGCCGAGTTTTGTGCCGGAGGCTAAAGTCATAGGAAACGGATCACACTTTGGAGTGCACTCTTCTTACCTTCTAGTCGCAGTATGTATCTCTATTCCTATCTGAAATAGAAACAGGTGGCAAGCAGATGGTTACGCTTAACCTCGCCTTTCATACCCGAGTTGTTGGGCGGCGGTCAGATTCGCGGGCCGGTTGATTAGGCGCCGTCAAGTTTGTAGATGTCGCCAGCGAAGTAATGGCCGCAATCGACTGCGTCACTCTCCATGTCACCATCGTGGGCATTTCGGACCTCCTCAGCCATAGCCACGCTCCAGTTGCATTCTGCGGTGTTAAACTATCATCGTCGGAATTGATCGGTCGAGTAGTAATAGCGCCGAGCGTATATCGCTGGTTCGTGTGGTTGGCAACAAAAGGGGCGAGCTGCGGAATACTACCTTCAGTAGCCGTCGTCACCCCACATATTTATTTTTTCGAGTTGAGGGAATTTTCACCCATGCTGAAATGAGAGAAGACGAGGGGGATATGTGTTCGCACCCAGTGCGATGCAGCTTGGCTGCTGAAATGTCGGCGAATACGACTTGGTAATGGTCAGTAGAACGAGGTCAGCAGCCCCGAAACGGGCTTAGAATTGGTTTGGATCAATGGCGCTTGGAGTTCGAATCCGAATTTTACCAACCGGCACTGCCACAGATAAACGGTTTGCTACATTGCTGGCGCAAGCGGGCACAGATCATTTAGGATGACGACGCTTACGGCGATTTCTGACCGACTTTGATGGTCTAATATGGCTGTAAGCTGTTGGTTTTAAAGGATTTACGCCCGCTTGGCTCAGTGGTAGAGCACTCGCTTCACACGCGAGGGGTCAGTAGTTCGAATCTACTAGCGGGCACCACTCTTTAGAATCGTGTCCGCTTTCATTCGGGGTGCCGTGTTCATTTCGCTTATATTCCTCATCTGGTTTAACGCGGTAGTTTGTCAGCGGCACTTCGACCAACAACCAACTTCGCGAGCGCGCTCGGCAGAGCATTTACCCCTGACCGGCGTCTATCGAATCGACATTCCCGCGAGCGACAAACTCTATTCCGTGGTAGCACGCGCCTCGAGTGATGTTCCGTTCGGCGAACAACAACGTTTCTTCATAGATTTGGCAGTAAGACTCACCCCTCCTGATCTCCTTGCTATAGAACAGCAGGGCACACGCATCAGCTTAGGCTCGTCGCGCGCTCCGCGAATGACGTTCGTAGCCGACGGCGTGGCCCGCAGCACACGCGCTTCGGATGGTCATCTCGTTCGTGTTCGGTTTTCTGTTGAGAAGGAACGACTCGTCTTCACATCTGTCGGTAGAACTGAAGACAACTTCACAGTTATATTTGAGCCCGTTGATAACGGCAAACGGCTCCTGGTGGTGAGGCGTATAGCGGCGGAGGCGCTGGATCAACCGTTAGTTATTAGAACTATCTACAACAAAATTTCCGATGTCGCGCGCTGGGAACTCTATGGTGAAACACAAGCAACTACCTCGCCTATGGCATCGCCAAGGCCGGCACCTGCCGTCGCCGCGGGAGGAATCGACATATCCTTAGCCGAGGTGTTGCGCAAAGCCCTCAACGAGTGGATAGCCGCTACAAACAACCGCGACATCTCCCAACAAATGTCGTTCTATGTGCCGCGACTAAAGGCTTACTACCTGACCCGTAACACATCGCGAGCTTTTGTTCGTGAAGAAAAGTTGCGCGTCTTTGCGACAGCATCCCTCATCGACATTCGGGCGGAAGAGCCGGAGATCATATTCCAGGATGGCGAACGCACAGCCATTATGCGCTACCGAAAAAAATATCGGATAGAGGATGCACAGCATAGCCGCCGCGGCGAAGTGATTCAGGAGCTGAGGTGGCAGCGGGTAGGACGGGAGTGGCGCATCTTCTCGGAGCGCGACATTAAGGTCTTAAGACGTTAGAGGAGCGGGAGGTACTTAAACGACCGTGACAGACGACTCGTGGGCATCTCCAGAACTGTAGGTGACCAGTTTCTCAAAGCCAATGTCTCAGCAGATCAAAAGGCCGTCGTCTTAGCCTTTTCCTTTTTTTCCGTCGGTTCTCTTGTCACCGCCCTGATTATTATTCTGGGGTGGCTTCTCTTTTTTTGGCTCAACAACAACCTTGGTATCCGGTTTCGGGGGACGCTTATCCTCCTCTTTCTTTTGCGCGAAGACGCCGGCGGAAACGAAGCAGGCCATCCCCACCGCCACTAACTTTCGCTTAAAATTTGTCATGATTAAGAGCCTCCTCATGGCTACTTCAGGCGCTCATGGGAGGGAGAAGAGTTGCGCGGCTTACAACCGAGCAAGCGGGGTGCCACAAGGCAAGAAGCCTTTACGGTCCGCTTTAACCCGTGAAGTCTACAGGAATAACGCAGAATCCGCACGGTTTCGAGCGATTTCGCACCGTATCGTGCAGCCATTGGTATTTCAAAACAACCTCTTCGCAGAAGTCAGGAGTCAGGAGCCAGAATTCAGAATATAAGACCGCAAGCCCGCCTTTTTCATTTTCTTCTGACTCCTGACTTCTGGCTTCTTGTCATTCTTAGTTACCGCCGGACACTAATGCTCAACGTACCCACGTTTCCACTGATATCAAAGGCCCGCAGCGAGATCGTGTGCTCACCTGGCGCCAGACCTGCAAAATCAAGCGAGTACTTTTCATTCCCGCTGTCAGCAATTCCATCATCGGGAAAGATGGGACTCCAGGGCGCGCCGTCGATACTCGCATCCGCTCTTTTGAGTTTGCCTGTGGCATCCTGCACCTCAAACACTGCCAACACTCTCTCGGGCCGAACCTGCGGGGGCCCGACCAGTCTTACTGCCGGCGGTGTGTTGTCAATATCAACCGCTTCGCTCAAACGCTCCCCTGACAAAGCCTGGCCTACCGGATTGTCAACGGCGTCAGAAGCCGTAATCTTAATGATGTAGCGGCCGTCCGCCAGCGTTGCACCATCGATGGTGTAAAAGTTGTCGCGCAGCTTGTCTTTTAACAAACGAAAGGTACTTTCATTCAGCGCCCGGTAATAAATCGCATATTCCAGAGTATCGCCATTGCGATCCTCCGCTTGCCATTGAAAGGAGCGCGCACCGCGTTGAAACAAGCGTCGTGGAGGAACCTGCGCCACCGCGCCAAACAGAGACGGATCGAGACCAGACGATTCAACGTTCGGATCGATCTGCATCTGAACTACCGACTGTAAACCTATTCCTACCGGCAACGCAGTGATCGATAGCACTTCGGGCGCCACGTTCCTGGGTAGGTAGGCAATGCTCAAATCCTCCATCCACGTCGGACTCACTGCCCCCGGTGTTGACCGCAGCATTGCGCGCCACTGAATGAATCGCGCGCGCGGGCTGGAGATCTGGTTTCCCTCTGGGTTGCGATAAGCCGGACTCCATTCGCTCCAGGTGGAATCCGGTCGCTCACCATTTCCTGTGCGGGTTTGCAGTTCAACACTGCCCGCGCCGCGCCAGAAGACGCGTCCCCACGTGGCAGTTAGTTTTGCATCGCGCACCGGCGATTCATAAGAGCCGCCCGTGACCAACTCTTTGCCAAAACGGAGAAGTTTCCCTTGATTGCTTGAAGCCGCAAAGACTTGCCCGCCGCGCACGAGGAAAGAGGAAATCTGTCCCTCAGTCGACTGCAAGAGCAGAGTATCCCGGCCGTCATTCGTGACCGAATAGATGCGTCCTTTATCAGCAGTGCCAATGAGAACGCTCCCGGGTTGTAAGGCCGGGGCGATGGCGAACGCCGTTACCGACGACGAACTCCATACGACATCCGCTGCGCCGTCCGGCAGGATGCGGAACACCGCGCTGCGCGCACTCGAAAGATCCGTGCGGCTTCGTTGTGCTGCACCGGGAGCTTGAATCGGCGTACCGGCCTCATCAATTGCGGTGATCGTCACACTTGTCGTCGGAGTACCTCCTGAGTCGGGTGATTGAGGGGCCGGGCCGGGGGCTGCTTGCGGTCGACTGGTCGAGGCGGCATCGCTGAGACCAAGTGCATAGATTGAGCCATCGGCTGCCGGCGCCAGGGCGTGAATTTCGCGGAGCTGCGCGTCAAAGAGCGCGAAAGCTTTACCATTAGCTGAAATCCGGAGCACCAATCCGCCCGGGTCGGTTCCGGCGATCAGATCCCCCTGAGCGGTCACTGCCAATGACATCACATGAGTCTGATTAGTACTGATCAGTAAGGACGACTCAGGCTTCGCACCGACGCTCGAAACGCGATACAACTTGCCATTGTCTCCGGTACCGATAGCCACCGCGCCGTCAGGAAGAATTGCCAGCGACCAGATGTATTTGTCTGGGGGGTCGAAAAAGACTTCAGCGCGACCGTCCGAGGTGAGGCGATAGACTTTCCCCTCGGGTGAGCTGCCCGCATAGAGCACGCCATCGCGACCGATAGCCAGCGCAGTGACATCGAGCTCGGGCGCGTCGTAAAGCAAAGAGCCACGCCCATCCGCGCCCACCCGATAGATTTTTCCATCGTGGCCAGTCCCCAGGTAAACCGCACCCTGAGCATCGATGGCGCTGGACCAGATAAACGCCTGTTCAGTATTAAATATTTCCGTGAAGTTTGGCGCCAGCATCAGGATGCCGGTATCGGTAATGGAAACACCGCGGGCGTCGCCTCTTAATAGTTCGGCGCGCCCACTCGTTTCCCAGATAACAGGCTGGCCGGCCTGAATGCGGGGACAGAAACTCAGTGCGAAGAGAATGAGCGTGGGGATTGAGATCGTGCGAGTGACGTAGTTGGATTGAAACATGCTTAAGTTTAGTTCCCTATGTATTTTGCGTATAACGAGCGCGCTGTGTTCATTTCATCAGTGCCACGAATAATTGAGCGCGCGTCCTGAAAAACCGTCATTTCATAATCGCCTGTGCGAAAGCGCAGCAGGTAGTCATTAAACTTGACCTCTCCGGCGCCGCTAAGTCGTTCAGCAAGACTTTTGAAGTCGACCCGCGTCGGCTGGCCTGGCGAAATCTGAACCGCGTTTCTTCCACACATGACTGCCGAGAAATCGCCCGCGGTGGCCTCCAAAGTTTCATAGCGTCCCAGGGCGCAGGTCGGGCACTCGGCAGCGGGAGGGCCGGGATTAATCTTTCGCCATTCGTTTCTCCAGACATCAAACTGCATCAGCGACCGGTGCAGCTGCTCAGGGTGGCCAGTCAATAGCTTCAGCGCTTCGCTGACCTGCACGGCAGCGACCACGCTTATGATAGGCATGATCACGCCCGCGGTATCGCAGGTTGGTGCGCTGGCCGCCGGCGGCGCCTCTTCGAAAACACATCGAAGGCAGGGAGTTTGATGCGGCTGAATGGTCATCGTTACGCCGTAAGATCCCACCGCCGCACCGTAGATCCAGTTGAGCTCATGCTTCACGCAAGCATCGTTGATCAGATAACGGGTGGCAAAATTGTCTGTTCCGTCCAGGACAACATCGCAATCCTCAATCAATCGTTCGACGTTTGAATGGTTGACGTCCACGATCTCGGGTTCAGTTTCAATCTCCGAATTGAAGTCGCTGATGTGGTTAGCGGCAGCAATCGCTTTTGGCATACGTTCGGCCGCATCCCGCTCGGTGAACATAGTCTGTCGCTGGAGATTCGACGCCTCGACAAAATCACGATCGACGATCCGCAGCCGCCCAACGCCGGCACGAGCCAAAGCCTCGGCGTGCGCCGAACCCAATGCGCCGCAACCAACAATCAAGGCTCGCGATTCAAGCAGACGTTGTTGGCCTTCTTTGCCGATGCCGCTAAAGAGAATCTGCCGGCTGTAGCGCTCGTTCATAGTTTTGATCTGCCAACTGGGATCTCAGATCTGAAATTTGAGAACTCGGAAAATCTCAATTGAGTTCTGAGTTCCGAGTACTGAGTACTGAGTTCTGAGATCTCAGATCTGAACTTGCCCTCATGGCGGCGTCCCGCATAACTTCCTCAGGTGCTACGGCACCTGTCCACAGTTGAAATTGCTCGGCAGCTTGCTTGACCAACATCTCCAATCCACCAATCAACTCGCAACCAGCCTCGCGAGCCTCGCGCAAGAATCGTGTTTCCGCTGGATTGTAAACTAGATCGTAGGCCAAACGCGCGCCGCGAAGTTGAGCAGCGGTGGCGGGCGTCTCGGTTTCTTGCTCGCCTGACGTGCCCAAAGGCGTAGCGTTGATTACTATGTCAAATCCCTCAAATAGCGTCGAGCCCAACTGTTTCGGCGTGGCGCCAAATCTCTCGGCCAGTGGTCGGGCTTTACTAACATCGCGGGCAAAGACTGTTACCTCGGCGCCTTTCCGTCGCAGACTCCACACGGCGGCACTCGCGGCCCCACCCGCCCCAATCACCGCACAGCGGGCATCGAGTAAATCACCAACCCGGTGGATTATCGGGCTGACTAAGGCGTGGGCATCTGTGTTAAAGCCGTGCAGTTCATCACCCTGAACAACAATCGTGTTGACCGCGCCTATTTCTTTCGCGGCGGGATCGATCCGGTCCAGCCAACTCATAACCGAAGTCTTGTGCGGCGCCGTCACACTCAAGCCCAGAAAGTTCCAATCGATCTCGCGGGTGCGAGGATGGACCATGCGCTTAATAAACGACGAGATCTCGCGAACCTCAAACGGCAGATACACGCCATCAAATTGCGCGGACTCAAAGGCCGCATTATGGAGGTACGGCGAAATCGAGTGCGTCACGGGCAAACCTGCGAGGCCCATGATCCGAGTCTGACGACTAATCCTGTCAATCCGATACAGAGCCCGCAATTCTCTCGCCGTAATTTGACCGGGAGCAGTGGCGCTTTCATTTTCAAGCGCGCCATAAGTCAGAAAAGCCCCGCGAGACGGACCCAGAACGCGAGTTATGATTCCCGCCGTTCCCATTGCGATGGCAATCATTTCCCGATTTTCGGAACGCGCGCGGTCAAGCAGGTGAAATGCGGCAATGCAGTCGGTAATATCGTCAGCCTGGAAGGCGATCTTGAGAACGCGCGCGGGAGTCTGAGTCATTCGATCGAAGATTTGCTTGAGGTCCGCGGGCACACCAACGAAGTCGTGGTAAGAACAGATGATGCGGTTCCAATTTATGGGGAGAGGAGGCGGGCTCTTGGTAGATGTGAATCCCTTAGCAATATCCAACTCCACATCCATTAAGAAAGCATCTCCTGTCGCATCCTGTTTCATACACCAAAATACGTACCGAGATGCATAGTCCAGTGCGCGCTGACCACCTTGTTCGGTGGGCCGGAATGTGAGAATAGCTGATAAGCCTGCTTTTTGAATTAGCTCCCGAAGTTCAGAGCGGCGGTCGAATTCGGGCGGTGCGAGACAATCAAGTCTTAACTCAATCAGGTCGCCAATATTCGACGCACGCGCACTTGCCTCTCTCAACGCATCAATTCCGCGTTCACAGACCGGCACACAAACACGAACCTCGTGGTTGATTTTCATCAGACAAACCCAGCAGGCCACTGAAAGACAAACACGATCCACGAAACCACACGAAATGGATGCCTTAACTCAAGTTATTTCGCGTGATTTCGTGGATCGCCTTACGTCGTCGTTTGCTTCTCACCGCTTTTTCAGCAACTGCTTGAGGCGATGCCCTCCAACTTCCGGAATAGCATCGCCTCCGTCTAACTCTCAAGATCATTTACTTCGGTGATTCAGTTGAAGCATCGAGATGTCTGGTGGGCGCTTCGGTGCCTAGGTGACGCGTTGTGCCTTCAGTCACACTGGAAGGTGGCGGCACAAGTTCGCCAGTGTTGCGCCTGGGAAATGAATTGACGTGAGTAGGAGGCTGCATCGCGGGCTGAAAAGGTTGAATTGGTCCGCCGCGCATCATCGCGCGTTTCTCTCCTTCCTTAACTCTGATGTATTGCGCCACACCGGTTCCCATGAGAGAGAACGCCGGGATCAGCATCCAGAACCACCAGCCTCTGCCCATTGCCGAAAACGCCAGCGCCATCGAGACGAGCAGAAAAGCAATCCCCATGAAAGCGCTCCTGAATGCGTTATTGAGGCTGGCCTCTTTGCCATGTCTCTTGAGCTCAGGTTTGTCTGAGCGGGAGAGACCCTCCTGATCGGCGGGCGGCAATTGCCCGGTTAGAGCCTGCGGCACCAGACTTATGTTGGCCCCGCATACGCGGCAATAACTGGCGCCGTCGAGGTTTTGCGCTGCACCCTTTGGACAGAACATGTGTACCTCCGAGTCTCCAGATGCTATTTCGTTGCTGCTTTCGCTCGCTGCCTCAAAGCTTCGTAAAGCAAAACACCCGCGGCCACCGACACGTTGAGCGATTCCAACCGACCAAGTACGGGAACACGAACGAGTGTGTCACAGCGTTCCCTGACTAACCGGTGCAGACCTGCTCCTTCGCTTCCGAGAAAGATCGCCGAAGGCAGTGTCCAATCCCAGTCCGTGTAATTTGAAGTTCCTTCCGCTGCGGCTCCGACAACCCAGATGTTACGTTCTTTCAACTGCTCTATCAAACGAACCAGGTTCGTGGCGCGAGCTATGGGTACATATTCCACTGCGCCGGCAGCTGCTTTTGCGACGGTATCGGTTAGACCCACGGCACGTCGCTCGGGAATAAACACTCCGTGTACTCCGGCGCATTCCGCCGTACGAAGAATCGCTCCAAAGTTTCGCGGATCTTCGATTCCATCCAAACCCAACACAAGCGGCGGCTGCTCGGTCCCAACTCTGGCAGCAATCAACTCCAGAAGTTCATCTGCGTCCCTGTATCGGGCGGCCGCGATCCTGGCGACAACCCCTTGGTGCGTCGTTTCCTTCAACGAGCGATCGAGGCTGATTCGAGGTACGCGATGAACGGGCACATTCGCCTGCCTTGCCAACATTAGCAAGTCTCGCAGCCGCTCGTGTCGCGCTCCCTCAGCTATCGCAATGCTATCAATTGCTCGCTTGCCCGCACGGAGCGCCTCGAGCACCGGGATTAGTCCATATATCTTATCGCCTCTCTTATCGCCTCCGCCATCGAACATTGAACGCGGGTCATCATCATGCTTCGCGTAGTGTCGCTGGGCATCTTCCTGATGGGCCAGTCGGCCCGCAGGTTTCTGTCTCTTATGCGTAATCTTCATCGTGATCGCTGTCTGACCTGGCTTGTCTTTTCAAGAAATAACGAAGCCGGGAATAACGCGTGAACTGATCCTCGTTGCTGCTCTCTGTGACCGCGCCGATGGTGTACTTCCCGGGCCGCTCACGGCGCCAGCCGCGCGACTCGGTTTGCTGTCCACATGGCCAAGCGATTTCCAGCGCTTGGCGGCACGAGTTGTATGCATCATCGTATTCAGCCCGCGGCGCATGGTCGCGAATCAGATCGAGGAGCATAGAAAAGTTTTCGGCGACCAGCAGCCTTTTCCCCCTGAGCCCAGAGAAGTCGAAGCCATTGGCGAGGATGCGAAACTTTGCGTAGGGGTCTTCACCGTAGAGATCCACCACAGCCTCGTCGGCGAAAAACTGACTCGCGTCCTGGATCTCGTTTTCTCCTCGTACGCCTTTTCGCTCCTGCAGCTCGACCCGCTTACGCGACAATCTACCGGTCACTAACAGGACAAGTTGCCTCCAGGGGATTTGAGATTCATCACTTTCCACAATAAGCTTTGGCGTCAATCCGTTTTCATCGATGCTGACCGAGCGCAGGCGAATCGGAGGTGACTCCCGGAGTTCAAGATCCGCATCTGATATCATTGCTGTCTCGAACCCCAGGGACTTCAACCTGCGATCAATCAACTCAGCTTCCTTGCGCGTGTCGGTTCGCGCCAACGGCACCGGGGTTGGGCTGGAGAGCAACCGGCGTAGGACGTTGGGGTTAAGTTTGAGAAGACCGGCAGCCTCGCTGAGAGCGTCACTCGGGATTTCTATCGCTTGGGGCAGAAAGATGTTGTTATAGCCCAGCGCCCAGTTTTGCACCGGCTTGAGGCTGGGTTTAAGAAGGTCGGCGGTCTTTTCGCTAACTGGAAGCGGCGCGGCGCAATAGAGGCAACTTAGTCTGGTCGGCGGATTCGACCGTAAACATTCTTCGCAGCGGACCATCTGGTCCGGCGCAAACGCTTGCGACTCGGATGGCACCAAGGGCTCATCACTGAAGAAAGGAATGTTTTCGTTATCTTTCGGCAACCACTCCTCCAAGACTTTTGATTATACCTCGGGTGCAGAGGTTTCTATCGAGGCAAAGTTGGTGACGAAATTCGACGCGCCACTTAACTACAGCATGACTCACAGACGAAACTCAAGAGTCGTTCCGCTTTTCGTAATAACACTACTCACCGGCGCATGTGGGGCTCTGCAACCTCCAAATGCAGGGGGGCCGGGGCCTAGCGGGCGGCCCTACCCGGTTACCTTCACCGCACAGTCTCAAAGGAGAGAAGCGGCGGTACTTGCGTTCAATCGGATCGCACAAAGAAGTGGCCCTACAAACTTGGCGGAGGGTTACCTGCAGCCTGTGACGGCAACCATCAAGAGCCTGCCCGCAGATTCCGGTACTCCGCTGTATCTTCCGAAGGTTGGCAGTAATGTGGAGATGGACGAGGAAGAAACCAGAGAAGCACTCCGCAGATTCATCAATGACTGGAGCGTTCTGATCGGATCAAATCCTTCCCAACTCTCACTTATTGAGCGGGTTGATCGACCCGATCGGACGAAGATCGCCCTATACGAACAGCGGACTTTTCGCTACCCCTTGCGGGGCGACTTTGGCAAGCTGCAAATCCACTTCACTGCTAACAGGCGCTTGCTCAATCTCACCAGCAGTTGCATACCCGATGCCGAACGGTTGCAATCAACGTTAGCTGGTATAACTCCACGCCTGACAGCGGAAGACGCTATCAAACACGTGCGCGAACGGGCCGTCAGATACACCGACTCTCTAGGCAATCAACAGACCTTCAACGTCCCCGGAAGTAATGAGATAAATTCTCCAGAGCTCGTTACCTATGTGCTGCCCTCGAAACCCGGGGCCGACTCAATTGAGATTCACATTGCCTGGGAAGTAACGGTTAGCAATGCTCCCTTTAAAACCGCCTACATCGACGCCCTAAACGACGAGATAATCGCTGTCCGGTAGGTGCTCTCGGTTCTTCTGCCCACCCAGGGCTTACTTGACCAAAATCACGCAAAAACGCATCCTAGGCCATGATTCGAAAAACCTATATCGGAGCGCTTATCAGATGCACAACTTTGATCCCACTAACAATATCTCTTGGCAGTTGGGCAATCGTGGCAGAGTTGCCGTGTTCATTGATGGTAACAACCTTTTTCACGCCGCGCGTTTCCACAACATCGACATCGACTACAACAAGTTACTCCGCGTACTCCTGGGCGATGGCCGCTTGTTGAGGGCCTTCTTTTATACAGGAGTTGACATCGGAGCCGAGCGACAGCAAGGGTTTCTACTTTGGATGAGACGGAATGGCTTTCGCGTGGTGCAGAAGGAACTGAAGACGTTTTATGACGGCACCCGCAAGGCAAATCTTGACGTAGAAATCGCTGTGGACATGCTATCGCTCGCTGGCCGCTATGACACAGCCGTACTGGTGTCGGGTGATGAAGACTTCGTTTATGCGGTCAATGCAGTCGCCTACAAGGGTTGTCGCGTTGAGGTTGCCGGCTTTCGTTCGAACACTGCACCCAAGTTGATCGATGTTGCAGACTATTTTATCGACCTGGGTGAAATCGCGGACAAGGTGCGGAAGGAAGCTGCCCACGGTCACCGGTACGACGAGCGTGACCTGCACGAGCACGTGCCGACACAGTTCCTTCCCGAGCACATGGAGTTGCAGGAAGAAGATTCTTCGCCCCCGTTTCCGACCGCGATTAGTGTGGTCCTCGAAACAGAGATCAGCGACGAAGTTGACGAGTTCCGAGCGGCTACCGAGTTCATCCGGGTTACGGATGACCACTGAACACTCGGGGAAGCTGGACCAGGATGAAAATATTCACCGTTGAAGAAGCAAATGCGCTCCTGCCAACGGTCCGGAAAATTCTGGCCAGAATTCAACGTGTTCACAAGCGAATCTTCGCCTATAGACATGACGCCAAGAAGGCGGCTGAAGGAGCTGAACAAGGGGGCGGCGGTCTGTTGGAAGGTTTGCAGTACGCGAAACTCTTGATGGATCTCACGTCCCAAACGGGCGAACTTGAAGCTCTTGGAGTTCAGCTTAAAGACTTTGATCGCGGCCTGGTCGACTTTCCCTCCCTCCGAGATGGCCGAGTGGTGCTGCTGTGCTGGCAAATTGGCGACGGCGATGAATTGGAATGGTGGCACGACGTCGAAGCCGGTTTCGCTGGACGTACTCCTCTCTGAAAGAATAGGAGGCAGGAGCAGGAGGCAGACGGCAGGGAGGAAACGGGATAGACAGCAACATTGCTTATCGAGGAGATACTCCCAAACAGTCTGTCTGCCTCCCGCTCCTGCCGTCTGCCTTCCGCCGTCTGACGTCTGTCTCCTCCTTTTTGGGGATTTCCACAGGCCTGTTTTATCGACGCTTCTAACCCCCCCGGGATTGCCAACTCCAACCACCTGAATAATTCTGGTTGACCACTTAAAGTAATTCCTGATAGGATGCGCCGCGACTCGGCACTAACCTTGGGTTTAGCTGTTTTGCGGTTCTCTCTTGAATGCCGACTCAAACGATCCCTTCGGAGGCACTCTCGTATGCAATGCCCTTCGTGCGGCGCTCTCCAGGAAATTAGAGTAGAGCGGTGTCCGTGTGGAGTTGTCTCCAAGACCACCAAAACCCTCTCTGCGAGCTTGGACATGGCTGAACCCCCCGGAGATGAGTCAAAAGGTGCCGAGAACAACCCGCAGAGTTCGAAACTCATTGAATTTCCGGGCGTTTCCCGAAACTCAGTACCGCCATGGCGCAAGGAATTGAGCGAGCGAGTACGAGAAGTTCATGAGAAGAGGGCCCGCGAAGCTGCTATCGAGGCTGCTGAACGAGGTCTAAGCGTAAAAGACGATGGGTCAGGCACGGCGCCGCAACTTGAATTGCTACCCGACGCCAACGTCGCACCATTGAACCCACTCGTCTCCGCGGCGTTGCGTCGCATAGAACGGGCGCACCATACGGCGCAAATCATGAATCGCTTGGCAAGCCCCCCTGGAAGCGCGGCCTTAGCTTACGCGGCGGACAACGAGTATCGAGCGGAGGCACTGCCGGAATTCGAAGTTGCAGTGCCCGCAGTTCCTGGTGTGGAGCCCAAGAATGTCCACAACACGCGCCCGAACAGTGAGCCAAGTCAGCCTGAGAAGGTTCACAACCTGGTCGTAGTCCCCCCTCAACTCACAAAAACCGGGAAACAGAAAATTAAACCTAAGCCGCGACGAGTGATCGTCGAGAACGATCCTGCCCTTAACTACTTGGATTCCGTCCCTACGTCCGTTCGGGTCGAGGCGCTCAAGTATCAACGCGCGTCAGCCTTAGCTAGGGTTCTGGGCGCCGCGGTTGATTTGATGGTGGTTGCCCTTCTCTGTGCGCCTTTCGCCGCGCTCGTGGAATTGACCAATGGAAATTGGAGGGACTTGAAAGCGGCGGCCACGGGAGCAGCCGTTTTCTCGGTGATGAGCTTTCTCTATTTCACAATCTCGACCGCTTTAACCGGGCGCACGCTTGGAATGCGACTCTTTTCGTTGCGCATCGTTGATGCCCGAACCGGGTTGATCCCAACAGGCAAGCAATCGGCCGGACGCGCTCTCGTTTACCTGGCAACTGTCCTGACTCTCGGACTCGCGGCACTCTACGTCCTTATTGATCGTGACAAGCAAACAGCCCACGATCGTCTTACCCGCACCACTGTGATCGCGGTTTAGCAGCAATCAATCGAGTAATTCGGGCCCTGATCCGATCTTCGGGCAGGGCGTTTTTGCGCGCTGCGCAAAATCTGTTAGCCTAGCACCCCACGCGGCCCTGCCGTTCCGGGTATTCGTGAACCAACAAACAATAGAAGAGATGGTCAAGGAGATTAGCAGCCATTTGTGTGGCAGGTTCCTGGGCAGGATCTTCCAGCTCTCTCCCTTGTCTCTGGCAATCGACTTTGGCCTTCGGGACGCCGGATACCTCTTTATTAGTGTTGACGCTGCTGCACCTCGGGTTTACTTGATCGAGCGCTCTTCACGACAAATGGAAAAACAATCCATTACGCCGTTGCAGTTCGCGCAGGCCATGCGGAGTAGCCTTGGTGGCGGCCGGTTGCTCTCCGTAACGAAGGACGTTTCCGAGCGGATTGTTCGATTTTCATTTTCTATCGATGATGAATTAGGCAAGTCAAACGGTGCGACGCTGGTTGCGCAGATCACCGGCCGCTCCGCAAATCTCTTCCTCCTCGATCGGGAGGCCCGGATAACGCACGCCTTGAGACCTCCAAAGGGCGCGGGCCAGCAAGTCGGCGAACAATACCAGCCTCCTGCCGGCCAGGATCCCGCCGCCCCGCGAAAACTCGACATACGGAATGCGCAAGAAAGCCGACTGGAAAAGGGAGCCTTCCCGTCGCTGTCGGCTGCAGCTGACGATTACTACCTGCGACGCGAGTCCGCCGCAACCTTCGCAACGCGCTCAAAAGCCTCACTGGACAAAATAAAAAAGGAATTGGCTCAAGCGATAAAGCTTCAAAGCAATCTGCGGAAAGATCTAGCCACACATGGCGATTCGCAGCAACACAAGCGCTACGGCGATCTGCTGCTGGCCAACATTGCCAACGCCAAGCGCAGCGGCAACAAGATCAAGCTGAAGGATTATTATGCCGAAGGCGCGCCTGAAATAGAGATCGAAGCTGACGAAAACGTTTCGTTGCAAGACGAAGCCGCCCGCTACTTCGCCCGTTATACCAAGGCGAAGCGAGCCACTGAAGAGATTAGCGTGCGCCGGACTCAGTTGTCGGAGACCATCACCCGACTTGAGGAGCGGAAGGCTGAGCTCGAGAGAATTGTCGCCGCTCATGACGAAACCGCCCTCGCCCTATTCGAAGGGAAAAGAGAAACGCAGCTAACTAAGAAGATCAAACGAAAGCCGGCCGATAAAATACCTGGCGTCCGTCGTTACCGCTCTTCAGATGGCTATGAGATTCTTGTTGGGCGCGCTGCCCACACTAACGATCAATTAACATTTCGCATAGCGCGTCCCCACGATTTGTGGTTGCACTCGGCTGACTATCCCGGATCACACGTGGTGATCCGCAATCACACGCGCTCCGAAATTCCCCATCGAACGATCATCGAAGCAGCTCAAATCGCGGCAAAGTTTAGCCAGGCAGGGGACGACTCAAAGGTGACGGTTCATTACACACAACGTAAGTTTCTATCAAAGCCCAAAGGCACGCCACCTGGCTTAGTGCGGATGTCCAGTTTCAAGACAATCACCGTCGAGCCTAAAGAGGTCATAGAACGTATCGAGACAGTGCAATAGCCCGGACCCTCAGAGCTTTGGCCCTTTTTAGAAGGTCGTCGACTCGGTTGGCTGAACAATTGCAGAGAAGATAAGAAGTAAGGCTTGGGCGTGCGATTGCGATACGCACTTGATCCTTTGGGTACTGCACCTAAGCAGGGCTTAAGCCGAATTGCACGAATTCAGGTAAGGGAGGACATAGAGAATGGGACTCTTTGACAAGATGTTTGGCCGGGGCGCGTCTGACGCTCAGCAACAACCAAACGGCGAACAGCGCTTCAACGCACTCAAACAAAAATACCAATCGGTGCTCAACGCCGCCGATCAGCAGCACATTCAGTTTCAGAACCTTCATGTGCAGGACGATAAGCTTTTCATCAAAGCCACTGCGCCTTCGGAAGATGCAAAGGGCAAATTTTGGGATCAGATCAAGTTGGTCAACCCAAAAGCTGACGACATCACAGCGGACATTAGCGTGGACACGAGCCGATCGATGGGTGCCGCGGCTGGCGGGGGCGGCGGAAAGAGTGGAGAGACTTATGAAGTCAAGGCTGGGGATAATCTCTCCAAGATCAGCAAACAGTTTTACGGAGATCCTAACGAATACATGCGGATCTTTTACGCTAACCGTGACCAACTCCGCGATCCCGACAAGATTCAGGTGGGCCAGAAGTTAACGATTCCACCCGATGACAAGTAGACTCAAGAAGCCTCCATAAAGAGATAGCTTCGAGTCCGTTGCTCTTCGAAGCGGTTGTCAGAGTAATCTGGCAGCCGCTTCGTTGCCTATCTGCTCACCGCACAGAACCGTTTGCGGTAGCCAATGGATGCCACACACAACGTAGTCTGAACCAATTGCCGCACCAGTCTCAATGGCTGTCTTGCGTTTGCGTGTTTGCGAGGAATCCATCGCGCTGCTCGCCGCGATCCATTGCCTAACGCAACTAGGTACTGTGTGGTAGCTGTTTCCAGATGCGTTGTGTGGAGGCATCCACTGGCTACCGCAAATGGTTCTGTGCGCTGTCAATGCGATGCCTGACCCACCTCCGCCCCTCGCGGCAGCATTCCGCGCGAACGCTCGGCAAGAGTAAGATGCACTGTTATCGGTATCTGCACCTCAAGAGGAATCCGACTTATGAGCTCAGCAAGAGAAACTACACGCGATCGATCCGAAGAATTGTTTGCTCGCGCGGTTAGTTTAATGCCCGGCGGTGTGAATTCGCCGGTGCGAGCATTTCGTGCTGTGGGCGGGTCTCCGCGATTCATCAGGAGCGCGAGCGGCGCGACGATTACCGATGTCGACGGTTGCATATACATCGACTACGTCGGATCTTGGGGTCCGATGATCCTGGGGCATGCAGACCCCGAGATCGTCGCGGCGCTACAGGAAGCTGCAACCCGCGGCACGAGCTTCGGCGCGCCTAACGAACTCGAAGTTGAACTGGCTGAAGAGATCGTTGACGCCGTCCCATCAATCGAGATGGTGCGCATGGTCAATAGCGGCACCGAAGCAACGATGTCTGCTATTCGTCTGGCGCGCGGCGTTACAGGGCGAAACAAGCTAGTCAAATTCGAAGGCTGCTATCACGGCCATGGCGATAGTCTACTCGTCAAAGCGGGCTCCGGCGTCGCCACTCTCGGATTGCCGGATAGTCCTGGAGTTCCCCCGGCACTCGCACGAAATACTCTGACTGTTCCTTTCAACGACGCCGAAGCTCTGGAAGCAGTATTCAGTCAACACGATGACATTGCGGCTGTGATCATTGAGCCGGTGGTGGGAAACATGGGGTGTGTGCCGCCTAAGAATGGCTACCTCGAGGCCGTAAGTGCCATCACGCGCAGGAATGGCGCGCTTTTGATTTTTGATGAAGTGATGACGGGCTTTCGACTGGCACGAGGTGGCGCGCAGGAACTCTACCGGGTAATGCCGGACATCACGACTCTGGGCAAAATCATCGGCGGTGGCCTGCCTGTGGGCGCCTACGGAGGGAGTCGGGACCTGATGGACCACATCGCACCTGCGGGTCCGATTTACCAGGCGGGCACGCTTTCCGGTAACCCTCTTTCAATGACCGCTGGGCTCATCACTCTGAGGCGGCTTCGGGATCAGTCGATCTATGAAAGACTGGAACGTGCGACCGTAAGACTTTGCGATGGATTGTCAGACGCCGCCGAAGATGCCGGGATCGAGACCGTGATGAACCGCGTCGGCTCCATGTGGACCGGCTTCTTCAATCGCGAGCCCGTAATTGACTGGACGACCGCTAACAAGAGTGATCGCAAACTCTTCGGAAGATTTTTCCACGCCATGATTGATCAGGGTGTTTATCTCGCACCGTCACAGTTTGAGGCCGGCTTTGTAAGCCTGGCTCACGATGACGAGATCATTGATCGAACAATTAGTGCGGCGCGAAAGGCCTTCAAGGCCATTAAAGTTTAGAGAGTACGTGTGAGGCGCATCTCATCTGCGTGGCGACTCAGTCCTGATGCGGCCCATGAGTGGATGGTTACTTAATAGCCGCAACCAATACCGCTCTCACAGCGGCAGATCGACAATAAACCGCGTTCCCTTCTCATCCGGACTATCCAGCGAAATCTTACCCTCATGCAACTCAACAATCTGCTTAACAATCGCCAGGCCCAAACCCGTACCGCGCTTCTTAGTGGAAAAGAACGGTTCGAAGATGCGGTCTACAGCAGTTTCGTCTATTCCCTTGCCTTGATCGGTAATGGCGATCCGCGCATATCTCCTGGTCGCTAGGCTGTCGACGCCGCCGCTTTCACTTAGGGTTACGTCTTTAGTTGAAATCCTGATCGGAGCACCCTCCCTGCTGGCGTCAATGGCATTCGAGATCAAATTCACGAATACCTGCCGCAACTGGTGACCATCCCAGTCGCCCACCAACCGGTCGCTGCTGAAAACCTTCTCCACTGGGGTTCGCTTTTCCTTTATGCTCTCCGACACGAGATCGAGGCTCATGTCAATCAGCTCATGAAGATCGACACGCGAGCGATCCAGGGCTTTCTGACGGGAAAACTGCGTGACGTCGACCACCAGCTTGTTGAGGTGCTTGATGCCCCGTTCGACCAGTTCGATGGTATTCAATGCATCTTGATCATTTACGCTATCCCGCAACATCGTCACACCTAACCTTATGCTGCCTAACGGGTTTCGAATCTCGTGGGCCACTTGTGCCGTGGCCTGGCCCACAGCAGCGAGAGATTCCGACCTGCGTAGACCGCGCTCGGATTCAGCCGCTTCGGTAGCATCCACCAGGGTTACAATCTGGCCTTGGTCACCATTAATTGCCAGCGGGGAGGAGTAGACATCGAATGTCTTTTCATTATGACCATCATCCAAACGACACACCCATCGGCCCTTATAGGTAGCCTTGTCCGCGCGCGCGGTTGTAGCCGACTCGAGCATTTTCATGGCGTCGTCCGGCCCAAATTTCTCAAACACGGATGCGCCAATACTCGCGCGGGGAAATATTTTGAAAAAGGCTGCATTAGCGCTGCGGATGCGATTATTCTCGTCCGTAGCAGCAACCGCGCTAACCATCCCCTCCAGCAACTGAGTCGTGAAGACGCGCTCGCGGCGGGCCTCAAACATGCTGCGCCGCATCTGTTTAAAGCGTCGCTGCACTTCCCAGATCG
>JBPCMM010000166.1:0-8062 GCA_051002255.1 Pyrinomonadaceae bacterium | reverse complement strand
GCGTGCACGACCGCCTGCAAGTCTGAGAATCTGGTGCCGCTTTCGGTGACCCGCACTTACGTCAAGCACGTTGATGTTGGTGTGTTTCCCCAAACACGACGCGCGCATCAAGTGACTCGTTGCAATCAATGTGAGCATGCGCCTTGCGTCACCGCCTGTCCCACTACAGCGATGTTCAAACGCGCGGATGGCATTGTCGATTTCGACAAGTCGATCTGCATTGGTTGTAAGGCATGCATGGCCGCTTGTCCGTACGACGCCATATTTATCAACCCGGAAGATCACTCGGCCGAGAAGTGTAATTTCTGCGCTCACCGCATCGACATGGGACTCGAACCCGCGTGCGTCGTTGTTTGTCCCACCCAGGCAATTCTCATTGGCGATATGAATGATTCAGACTCTTATGTCGCTCAAATTGTTAACCGGGAACCGGTGACGGTGCGGCGGCCCGAGAAGGAAACCCTGCCCAAGCTTTTTTATAAAGGAGCGCATCAGGCGACACTCGATCCGCTCGCCGCGCGGCGTCCTGAGGCCGGACTCTTCATGTGGAGCGAGCAACAGCAAGATAGCGCGCATGTGGTGTCGGGAAATCCGAATTACAACAACAGCTCGGCCGCGGCGCTGCTCTCCTACGACGTTGCACACTCAATACCCTGGGACTGGCGAGTTAGTCTTTATACCTGGACCAAGGGTATCGCCGCAGGGGCTTACCTGATTCCGCTGTTACTGGTCCTGTTTGGCTTCCTGCGACCTGAAAGCACGATCTGGTTGTGGGTAGCGCCGGTGCTTGCGGGCGCCTTTCTGGCTGCTACGGGCGGCTTGTTGATTCTGGACCTGGAACACCCGGAACGCTTTCACCTGATCTTCACGCGACCGCAGTGGCGCAGCTGGCTCGTCAAAGGCGCATTTATTATTGCCGGCTATACACTCGTCCTGGCTCTACACTTTGCCGCGAGCTGGTTCGGCGCGTATTCCCTACATCGCTGGCTGATGATTCCGGGACTTCCCCTCGCGGTTCTGACTGCGGTCTACACAGCCTACTTATTTGCCCAGGCGAAGGCGCGCGACATGTGGCAAAACCCTTTGCTGCCACCGCACCTGATGGTCCAGGCGCTGTTGGTTGGCTCCGCGGCACTTTTACCTTTCGCAGTTCGCTTGGAGCCGGCAACGCAGCTTGATCGCGGAGCTCCCCTGCCCTTGCTCTGGATTCTCGCCATCACTAGTTTGTTGCATGTGCTCATGATCTGGGGCGAAGTTTCACTAACGCATGCGACAGCCCATGCTCGGCTTGCGGTTTGGGAGATGGTGAGTGGACGCTACAAGAGCGACTTCTGGGTCGGTCTGGTGCTTTCGATTCTCGGCGGCCTGATTTCCTGGCTCGCGTTGTTTGAGGTTGTCAGCAGTGCGCTTGGTGTCGGCGCTGCGCCAATGGCTTTGATTGGACTGATGCTTTACGAGAACGCTTACGTGCAGGCCGGGCAATCAGTGCCTTTGGCGTGAACGACGGCTTATCACAATCAAGAGTGACCTCACGAATCGCTGGAGTTAGAATAAGCAGCAACGTAGTCTCAAGAGTAGAGAAAACCACCTCACGGAAAGGAACTACCAATGAGCTTTGAACAAATGCAGTCCACCATGCAGTTCATCGTTGAGCAGCAAGCGCAACACGCTGTCCTGATGCACAAGTATGAAGAACGAGTGGGAAGGTTGGAGGACGCGTTCGTCACGCTTACTGAGCTGGCACGCAACGTAGACGAACGAATAGACTCGCATGACGAACGAATGGATTCGCTTGACCAGCACTTGAAAACACAGATTGAAAGTCTTCACGCTTATCTACAGGCCCAGAGCGAAGACTTTTACGCTCGTCTTGCCGATAGTCTCGCCGCAACTCAGGCGGACCTCGACGTTCGTCTCGCCGCCTCACGAGAGGAGTTTGACCGGCATCTCAACGAATCCACAGAGAGGGGTAGGGCTATCGATCAGAGGCTGGACAAGTTGTCAGATCTGATGAAGCGAAACGTGCGACGACGGAACGAAGAACCATGACAGGTGAACTGAGGCTTAAATTCTCATGAGCACATGCGAAGAGGTCACCATCGTCGGACTTTGTGAAAACTCAAAAAAACGCGGTCGAAAAGAGGCCCCTCCTTGGAGTGCTGCGACTTGTCGCAGCTTTTCAAGGTTGAATAGCTCTCAGCCAAAAGCGGCGACAAGGCGCCGCACTCCAAGGAGAGGCCTCTTTGGAACGGATTCTCGAGAATGAAACCCAAACATATAATCTCGGCTTTGATTCTCCTGACTGCCTTTTTCTCAACACTGAGCGTTGATGCGCAAAAACTCGCCTCAAGGGGGCAGCGGACTGTTGCTGTTACGATTGACGATCTGCCGGTTATATCCTTACGTAGCGACCTGACAACGCAGACGGCCATCACTCGCAAACTTCTCCGGGCCATTAAATCGCACCAGGTTCCCGCGATCGGCTTCGTAAACGAAAATAAGCTCCTCACGAATGGCCAACGGGACGAAAGGCGGGTGGCGCTTTTACAGATGTGGCTCGATGCAAATTTGGAACTGGGCAACCACACTTTTTCTCATCCCGATCTTCATCGCACCCCGCTCGACACATTTAAAGAGGACGTGATTCGCGGTGAGGAAGTTACCAGCCGGTTGCTTAAGGCTAAGGGTCGGACTTTGCGCTATTTTCGCCATCCTTTTCTGCATGCCGGGAACAACATCGAGACCAAGCTTGCATTTGAAGAGTTTCTGGCGGAACGCGGTTATCGCATTGCGCCGGTAACCATCGACAACTCCGAATGGATCTTCGCCCGTGCTTACGAGAACGCCGTGGTGCGTGGTGATAAGCAAATGGCGAGGCGCATAGCTGAAGTCTACATTCTTTACATGGACAAAAAGTTTGACTACTTCGAGCAGCAGTCGAAGGCGCTGTTTGGTTATGAGATGAAGCAGGTTCTGCTAATCCACGCCAACGCGTTGAACGCCGACTACTTTGACAGGCTGGCTCGGATGATTAAGAAGCGCGGCTACGAGTTTATTTCCCTCGAGGAGGCGCTCACAGATAAGGCTTACGCCTCCGCTGACACATATGCCGGGCCTGCCGGCATCACCTGGATTCATCGCTGGGCAATAACTGCGGGGAAGGATGATGAGTTTTTCGGAGGCGAGCCGCGAACCCCCGCCTTCGTGATGAAGGAAGCAGGGCTTACGAGAGAATAGTTTACTCAATGACTGGCTGAGTCCTCACCACCAGGGGTAATATGTTCTCACACCAAACTGATGGCTGAGCTATGAGCACTAAAACAGAAGCCACAATCGACGACCTCTACCGCGTCCCTGAAAATGGGAAAGCGGAACTCGTCAACGGAGAGCTGGTACTTATGTCCCCCACCGGAGGAGTACCCGGCCGCGCTGCCGGCAGAATTTATCGAAGCCTGGATGACTATGAACGCCTGGTAGGAGGCGGCTACGCTTTCCCCGATAACGTTGCTTTCATCGTCAACCTTCCCAACCGTCGGTCATTCAGCCCCGACGCCGCTTTCTACAAAGGCGAACTTAGAGGCGGCCTGTTTCTTGATGGCGCTCCTGTTTTCGCCGTCGAAGTTCGAAGCACTGAAGATTACGGTCCCGCGGCAGAAGCCCGCATGGCCCAAAAGCGCGCCGACTATTTCGCCGCTGGAACGTTAGTCGTCTGGGATGTTGACGTCCTGTGTGAAAAGCTCGTGTGCGTTTATCGCGCCAGCGATCCGGAAAACCCAACTGTTTATCGTGCGAGCGAGATCGCTGAATCCGAACCGGCGGTACCGGGTTGGACGAAGTCAGTTGATGACATTCTCGAATGAAAGGAGTACTGATGTCAGGTAATTACGATGAGATTTTGAGCGCAGCGCTGTCTCTGCCGCCCGGCGCGAGGGCAGGCTTGCAGATCGCTTACTTGAGAGCCTGGACGGTGAAGACCTATCTGGGCTGAGGAAGCTGAGGCGGGTACGCGAAATTGAGGAAGGCAAAGTTGAACTGATCGACGGCGATTTGGTTATGCAGGAATTGCGGTCCAGATTCACGAATGTTGAGGATCAAAGAGTTGAATTGACGGTGATTTAGATATGAGCGCAGAGCCCACATATCTTGAAAAAGTGGAAAGTTATCTGGTTGATGAATTTCATCATGGACTTCATCGGATCATGCTTGAAACTCTATGGTCCGATGTGCGCGTCGGAGCGTGGAGTAATGATCTGAAATTCTTCAAGTCTCTTGACGCCGAATGTGAGTACCTGCTTGCCAATCGGACCAAACCTTTACAACTGCAAATGCACTTGCAGAACTTGAATTTCAGCGGCCAAGCAACGGTAAACGGTCTCGAGATAGTCTTCCTCGAATCTCAGTTGCCGTCCAACAGGCAAAAGATTTTTCTTCTCCATTCGCTTCGGCTCATGCTCGAAAACAGGAATCAGAGCCGTGCTGATTTGAGTTTGGTTGTTCCGGCGATGCGAAGCGAGATTCACCAATGCCTTCGATTGGTTTTCTTCTACCTGAAGGCAATTTCAGAAAGTAATCGAGTGCAAGACTTCATCGACAAGCTAGACCAGTTCGACTGGTTGGAAATGAGTCACGTTCGATCGTACTTGGCCGATTACTTGACCTCCTGGCTTGAACGGCAAAGTGTCGAACGTTCGGAAGTTGACGGTGTGGACAAGCTCCGAAAGTTTTTCCTTACACTGTCTAGGTGGATTTCGTATCATCCGCAACAAACGCCGGAGCCCGTGCATTTTGAATATGGTCATGTTTTTAATGACTGGCAGAAGGTCAGGTTCTTCAGTTCGATGCATTATGAGATTGACCGTTTGACATCGCTAATTTATTTGGAAGGATTGACCCACTCGCGAGGTCACACGCTCGACACCCTAACTCGTGTAGCGGACCGCAGGAGTTTCGAAGACGAGATTGGACGGTGGATTATCCGAACGAAGAGCGAAGGGCAACCGTTCGTCTTCGTAAATCTCGATATCGATGATTTTAAAGATATCAATACGAAATATGGACATCCGGGCGGCGATTTTGCCCTTAAGAGTCTAGCGCAGTTTTTTAAGAACAACATAGGTTCTAGTGATTTCATTGCGCGTTGGGGCGAGAAGGGCGACGAGTTTGTTCTTCTTCTCGAAAGGACTTCTATTGGCCAGGCTGAAGAGAAGCTTAGCGACATGATATCTCGGTTCGCGAGTACGGACTTCGAGTATCAGATCGAGGGTAAGAAACGGCTGATGAACATTACGGTAAGTTGCGGTCTAGCGGAGTGCGATATGCTGGATGATCAAGAACAGTTGATCCGTCGGGCTAACCTAGCAATGCACGAAGCAAAGAATCGCGGCAAGAATCAACTGTTTTCGGGCCTTCATGCTTTCGAAAGGAGTGCGAACTAAAAGGAACACCAATCGAGGTTCTTATGCAAGAAAGAATTCGAGCTGTAGTTAACCAAGGGAAGATTGAGCCATTGGAAAAACTCGATGTACCTGATGGCACGCAAGTTCTTATTACCGTGTTGTCGAATGGTGATGACTTCTGGTTGAGCGCCAGCGAGCCATCACTCGACGCCATCTGGAATAATCCCGAGGACGATGTCTATGCCGAGCTACTCGAAGGGTGATGTCATTCTCATTCGCTATCCCTTTTCCGATCGCTCTAGTGCCAAGGTTAGACCGGCAATTATTATTAGCGCCCCGCACCAGTCTCTCGATGTTTTCTTAGTTCCGCTCACAAGTAAGACTGATACTCTCCTCGCTGGTGAGTTCGTCTTGAATGATTGGAAGGGCGCAGGCCTGAACATTGCCTCGGCCGTAAAGCGCGGCCTTTACACACTTCACCAAAGCTTGATTATGAAATCTGTTGGGGTCATCTCTCCTTCGGATGCCGGACGTGTTGACGACTCTCTGCGTAGTTGGTTAGGACTATGAGTTCAGAAACACCGAAAGAGCGTGTCAGCGCTGCGCGCGATGAAACCGAAGCTCGCGGCGAGACATTTTATCCGGGCGCGAGTCGGATTCATCTCGCCGCTTATCCACCAAAGGAACGCTGGGACGATTGGGTGGAGCTTGATCCCCAAGCCTGGCCGCAGCGTAAAGAGCGGCACTACACACTTGTCCCTACCACCTGCTTCAACTGCGAATCCGCTTGTGGGCTGCTCGCCTACATCGACAAGGCCACCGGCGAGGTACAGAAGTTCGAAGGTAATCCCGAGCACCCGGGCTCGCGTGGCAGGAATTGCGCCAAGGGTCCGGCCACGCTGAATCAGATCACTGATCCCGATCGCATTCTCTATCCGCTAAAACGCACGGGTAAACGCGGCGAAGGAAAATGGGAGCGTGTGAGTTGGGATGAAGTGCTGGACGAGTTGGCAGGTCGAATACGAAAAGCAATTGTTGAAGATCGTCGAAAAGAGATCATGTATCACGTCGGACGTCCGGGCGAAGATGGTTTTACTGAACGCATACTCGCCGCCTGGGGCATCGACGGTCATAACTCTCATACAAACATCTGCTCATCAAGCAGCCGCGAAGGTTACCAACTCTGGATGGGTCTCGATCGTCCCAGTCCTGATCACGCAAACGCCAAAGTCATTTTTCTAATCAGCGCACACCTCGAGTCGGGTCACTACTTCAATCCCCATGCGCAACGAGTAATCGAAGGCAAAACGAACGGCGCGAAGTTAATCGTATTCGACACGCGGCTTTCAAACACAGCCACTCATGCAGACCATTGGGTTTCGCCGATTCCCGGTTCGGAAGCTGCAATTCTGCTGGCCATAGCAAACTATCTGATTCAGAACAATCTCTACAATCGAGAGTTCGTGCGCCGCTGGTGGAACTGGGAGGAGTATCTCTCGCTTGAACACGCGACGGTCGAGTCGGCCTTCGAAAACTTCGAGCAGATTCTGAAAGAACTTTACCAGGAGTACACCTTCGAGTTTGCGGGGAAGGAATCGGGTGTGGATCCGCGGCAGCTGGAAGAAGTTGCGAAGTGCGTGGCAACTGCCGGAACCCGACTGAGCACACACAACTGGCGCAGCGCCTCCTCCGGCAACAGCGGCGGATGGCAAGTGGCCAGATGTCTTTTCATGCTTAATGCGCTGATGGGCGCCATTGCCACGGAAGGCAGTGTGTTTCCCAATGCCTGGAATAAGTTCGTGCCCAGGCCAATCTATACTCCACCCCATCCAAGGATGTGGAATGAGACCACCTGGCCGCGAGAGTATCCGCTCTCGATGAACGAGCTTTCATTCCTGCTGCCTCATCTATTAAAAGACGGCCGCGCGAAGCTGGATGTTTACTTCACCCGAGTCTATAACCCGGTTTGGACGAATCCAGACGGCTTCTCCTGGATCGAAGCGCTCACGGACAATGAGCTGATTGGCTGTCATGTCGCTCTCACACCCGTCTGGAACGAGACGTCGTACTTCGCCGATTACATTCTGCCGATGGGCCTCGGCTCTGAGCGTCACGACATTCACTCGTACGAGACTCACGACTCTCAATGGATCGGTTTTCGACAGCCCGTGATGAAAGCTGCCCGCGAGCGTCTGGGAGAGGAAATCGGCGACACCCGTGAAGTGAATCCCGGCGAGGTTTGGGAGGAGAATGAATTCTGGCTCGAGCTTAGCTGGAGAATCGATCCGGATGGGCAATTAGGAATTCGCCAGTATGTGGAGTCGAGGAAAAATCCAGGTGAGCGGCTGAGTGTTGACGAATACTACGAGTGGATTTTTGAGAACTCCGTTCCCGGACTGCCTCAAAAAGCGGCGGCCGAAGGTTTGAAGCCGCTGGAATACATGCGCCGTTACGGCGCGTTCGAAATTGCCACCAAGGTCGGCGCGCTCTATGAAGAAACGATCCCACCGGAAGAAATCGAAGATGGGCGTCAGGATCAGTTTGGACGTGTCTATACGGCGACTCCTAAACCTGCTTCGCCAAACATTGTGCCTCTGCCAACCATCGATCCCGATCCGGAAGGCCGGAGGTTTGTCGGGGTGAATATTGATGGGACACTCAAACGT
>JBPCMM010000165.1:0-24302 GCA_051002255.1 Pyrinomonadaceae bacterium | reverse complement strand
GCAGAAGAGCTACGCAAAACCAAATCGAGTCCCCTGGTACGGAAGATTGCTCAGGAACACGGTGTGGATATAGCGAAGCTCGATGGAACCGGGCTAAGCGGTCGGGTCACCAAAAACGACATCCTGAGTTTCATTGAATCCGGATCGCCTGCCGGCGCTGCCCAGGCAAAAGCTGCCGCCCCAGCTCCCACCGCCCAAGCTCCCACGGCACCGCCCGAGCTTGCGCCTGCCCCAGCAACCAAACCAGCCGAAGGCGACCGGGTGGAGTCAATGACGCTGATGCGCAAGAAGATTGCTGAACACATGGTGCAATCTCGGCGCACTTCTGCTCACGTCACGACTGTTTACGAAATTGACATGACGGCTGTCGCCAAGCTGCGTGATCAGCACAAGGACTCGTTCTTGGAGCGAAGCGGCACCAAGCTCACCTTCATGCCGTTTATCTTTCAGGCAGTGAACAAAGCGCTGCGCAAATTTCCGATTTTCAACGCGCAAATCAGCGCCGATCAGATCATTTACAAACGCGATATCAATTTGGGGATGGCAGTCGCCCTGGACTGGGGGTTGATCGTACCCGTGATTAAGCGGGCTGACGATCTCTCGATCTCAGGCCTGGCTCGGGCAGCCAACGACCTGGCCGAGCGTGCTCGCACGAAACAATTAAAGCCGGATGAAGTGGCTGGCGGCACTTTCACGATCACCAACCCAGGAGTTTTTGGGGGACTATTTGGCACTCCCATCATCAACCAGCCCCAACTCGCAATTCTGGGAGTGGGAAAGATTGAAAAGCGGGCCAAGGTAATCACTTCGCCCGACGGAGACGATTATATTGCCATTCGATGGATGGCCTATTTCGCGCTCAGCTTTGATCACCGCGTGATAGATGGTGCCGACGCAGAGCGTTTTCTTGCCTACATGAAAGAGATGTTGGAGTCTGCTGACTTCGTTCTCTAACCAGGCAACCTGTCCTGATTCCGAAGCGCGGGGCGAGTCAACAATCCGCCAACAATGTTGGCTCACCACAGCGCTTTCGTGTGAAAAAGCAGCGGTTATTGCGATCTAATGGCAATTAGATGAAGAATGTTAGTGGTACTGGGAAACATCTTGACTTAGCGGTCTCTTAGTAATAGAAATGTGCGACCGACTTTGGACGCAGGCAACGGACGGCAAAATTCGTCGTCAGAAGCCGAGGTTTTAGACGACTCTAAGGCTCGCAGTTTGTGAGCTACCCACTTTCGATAGAAGGAGACTTGTTTTATGGCAATCCCGAAGTTCAGAATGTTTTCCTCGTTCGTGCTGATGCTGGGCCTCTTGGTTTTCTCGGCTCCTCTGACGCTTTCCCAAGACACTACCGCTGCGGTCGGCTCCCGCACGGTGGTTAGTGGCCAGAAAATGAAGATCAAAGGCGTGGTCACGAGACGCGACTCGGACACGTTCACAGTTCGCGACAATAATGGCGTGGACACCGTCGTGCGACTGGACGACACAACCAGCGTCAAAGCAAAGGGTGGATTTCTAAGGAGCGGCGCGAACTATGCCCAGACACAGATTCTTCGCGGTTTGAACCTGGAAATTGAGGGACGCGGCAACGCGTCAGGAGAGCTGGTGGCCGATAAAATCAGATTCAACGAATCAGACTTGAGAGTCGCTCGCGCGGTTGAATCTCGCGCGGCCCCGCTCGAGGATCGGGCCAGCACCACCGAATCAAAGCTCAGCCAGGTTGAGCAGAACGCCCAGCGTCTTTCCGGCCAGCTCGACGAACTTGCGGCGGTTGCCAATACAGCCAAGGGCGGCGCTCGGGCCGCTCAGGAAACGGCTGATTCAGCGGTGGCCGGCGTAAACGCGACCAACGATCGCATCTCTGCGCTTGATGACTATGAGCCGCAAAGCGTACTCGCGGTCAATTTCAAGACCGGCAGTAGCATTCTTTCGAGGGATTCGAAGGTTAAGCTTGATGAGGTCGCCACTAAAGCCCTGAACTCCAAAGGCTACGTAATCGAGGTTTCAGGGTTTGCCGATGCAACCGGCAGCGTTGCCCGCAATCGCGCTTTGAGCCAACGCCGCGCGGATACCGTGATTCGCTACCTGGTCGAAAATCACAGCATTCCGCTGCGCAGGATCGTAACTCCTTACGGTTACGGAGAAACTAACCCGGTCGCTGAAAATACTTCCCGCGACGGACGCGCCCAGAATCGACGCGTGGAAGTGAAGCTGCTTGTTAACAAGGGCCTCATTCAGGCGGCGCCCACAATGACCCGGAGTTCGGGTAATTAATAGGAGTGGAGTGGACAGGGGATGCAACCTTTCATCTTCTGTCACCTGTCTTAGTAGCCATGGCTCATGCCGCCAGAGAGTATTGAGGAACATGCCAGCCCAGCGATGGCGGCATGAGACAATGGCTTGATGAAGATTCACGGAGGTTGGGGAAAACATTTGGGGCCGGTACTGCTCGCGGCAGTGCTGGCTCTTTTTTTCTATGCCAGTTTAGCCTCCGGTCAAACCCTACAGGATTTACCGCCACCGCCACCACCCCCAAAACCCAAGCCGACCCCTACGCCTTCGCCTCCACCGGCCCCAAAGGACGAAGACTTTGATGTCATCCGCGTGACTTCGAACCTGGTAATGGTTCCGGTTTCTGTTGTTGATGCGAAAGGGCAAGCATTACTCGGGTTACCCATCACTGATTTTCGTCTTGAAGAACAAGGACGCGAGCAGCAGATTACCGAGTTAGGCAATCCTGATCAGGTGCCTCTGGACATCGTTATTTTGTTTGATATTTCCAGCAGCGTGAGCCAGAAGGGCTTCTTCATATTTCAGCAAAACGCGGCCGCGAGTTTCTTGCGACAAGTAATGAAGCCTTCGGACAGAGCGGCAGTTTTTACAATCGGTCAGCAACCGCTCCTAGTCTCGCCTTTCGCGTCCGCTGAAGTTGCCGCGGCAAAGTTGCAGACGATTCCGGCAGCGACCTCTCCAGTACCTACAGCTTTTTATGACACTGTCGCGGCCGCAGCCAAATACCTGGTCGAACATTCAGCCGAGCGACACCGCCGCGTGATTTTGGTTAACTCGGATGGTGACGACAATTTCAGCAATCTGGTTAGAGAGCTAACTATCGCTGAAGTGCGCGCCAGCCAACGCGGGGATGTCACTCCCGCTGCGTCAAAAAGAAGTCTCGATGCGCGGCGCGAACGCGCCGTGCTTGACGTGCAGAAGGCCGTGCAGCAGGCTGACGCGGCTTTTTACTCCGTTAATCCCGGAGGCAAGTCTGTCCACCTCAATCTGATTAGCATGCGGGCACAAAACGCAATGCGCTCGATTGCCGAGTCAACGGGCGGTACGGCGTTTATTCCTGACTCTGAGATGGATCTTGAACGAGTGTTCAGTGAGGTAGCGGCCGAACTGCGCGGTCAGTATCTCTTGCACTACTACTCAAACTCTCAGACCTCCGCTGGCCAGTTTCGCAGCATTAAAGTCGCAGTGCCTACCCATCCGGAGTTTCGTGTCCGCGCCAGGCAAGGTTATTATCCAAAACAGAAATAGCGAGCCCATATCACCCTACTGGTGCATTTGGGCCACGTCGACGCTGTTAACTCCGCTACAGAACCGCGAGCAGTAGAGAGTGTGTGAAAAACTCAAGGGCCTACGTTGGTTTCAAGTCAGAATGTTGGCGGTCAAGCAAACCAAAGCCACTCAACTCACGGAACCGCTTGCGGTAGCCAGTGGATGCTAGGCTCAGCTCTCGCCTAAGGATAAAGGCTCACCTGATCATAAAACGGCTCAGTGAGTTGAGTCGTTCGCGCCTGGCTGAGTGTTGACGTCCGCTGACTACCGCAAGCGGTTCCGTGAGTTGAGTCGTTGCATCTGGCTACCTCTGAACTCGCTCGCGGTTCCGTAGTGGAGTGGCACTTCAAAACTTCATCGAGCGGAAGTGCACCAGCAGTTCCCAAATTTCGAAATCCGAAATTCGAAATTCCTAACGCATTTCCAATAGCACATTAGTGAGCCGATTGACGACGTCGAGCAAGCTTCGTCCGGCGCGATCGAATTGATTGGCTGCAGCCTGCTCCTCAGCCGTTGCGGCGCCTGACGCGACTCCTGCGAGTTTGATGTAATAACGTTGCAGTTCTGGGGTGGTGCGGAAGTAGATCTCCAAGGCGTCCAAACCTTCGCGAACGCTTTGAATACTGGCTCTTACCGTATCCTTGTTTCTCTTTGCCTGCTCCACGACGGCGGGAGAGGCCTCGTGGCGCCGGGCGGCGTCATCGACCCCTTCGATTCCCTTGGCAACTCCACCCAACAGATAGAGAAAGCGAGTCAGGTTCTTGATCTGGTCCGCGACGCGGGTTGCGCCCGCCTGGTGAGCAACCGAAGGTTTGGTAGTCCTGGTTACGCGAGTTGTTGGTCGGGTAGTTCGTTTTCTTGTCTGGGAAATCGCGGTTGCGGGGAAGACGACGATGGTGGCAATCAACAGAGCGGTTATGCGTTTCAAAATAGTTTCTCCTGGCCCGGGCGCTCGGGTATCTGTGTTGGTGAAGCAAAGCTATTCTCCGCGTTGCCGGCCAGTCAAGTCCAGGCGGTGGAGGGCTTGAACCACGTCCTGGGGATTTATTAAAGTGTGACAAGAAATGTGCCTAGGCCACAAATGAACACGCATAAGCACGGATCAGAAAGAACTGACAGAAAAGCATCTGAAGAAGTGCTCATACAGTGATAACAGCCTCATCTAGTCAGCTCATGTCCGTATTTATCCCTGTTCATCTGTGGCAGAATTCTTTATTGCGTAGTTTAGAATGAACGGCTGCTTATGAAAGAAAGAGAAATACTGATTCAGCGCCTGGGCCGCGTGGATTACGAAGCTGCCTTAACGCTCCAGAAGGAAACAGAACGCGCGGTGCAAACTGGCAAACACCCCGATACTTTGTTATTGCTGGAACATCCTCCCACTCTGACAATCGGGAGACGCGGGGATAACGCCGGGATCCTGATGCCGGCGGAATCTCTGGCGGCCCGCGGCGTTACAGTGTTTGAAACCAATCGGGGCGGGAAGATTACCTATCACGGGCTGGGTCAGATTGTGGGCTACCCAATTATCAATCTCAGCCCCGAGCGCGAAGATGTGCATCGTTACGTTCGCGACCTCGAAGAGTTCTTGATCCGCACCATGGCTGACTTTGACATCGAAGCTTTTCCGATCAAAGGCTTGACCGGCGTGCACACTCAGCGCGGGAAGGTTGCGGCCATCGGTGTACATATCGCCCGCTGGGTCACGACGCACGGCTTCGCTCTTAATGTGAATACCGATCTGAGTTTCTTTGACCTGATCATTGCCTGTGAAGGCGAGCCGGTTACGTCGATGCAGGAGCTGCTGGGACATGAGGTGGAGATGAGTGCTGTTGAGGATTCCATCATAAAGAACTTCGTCGATGTGTTTGAGATTGGTTAAACTGCACGCATGCTATCAATCGGACTAATCAAAGAAGCTCAGGAACGGATCCGCCCACGGATCCACCGTACACCGGTAATAACATCGCGTTCATTCGATGAAGCATCGGGCAGACAGGTCTTCTTCAAATGTGAGAACTTGCAGCGCGCGGGAGCTTTCAAGATCCGCGGTGCTACGAACAAGATCCTTTCGTTAACTGAGGAGGAAAGACATCGCGGCGTGGTGGCTTTTTCCTCGGGAAACCACGCACAGGCAGTAGCACTGGCGGCAGGTGAAGCTGGAGTGCGCGCTGTTGTCGCCATGCCTGACGACGCCCCTAAATTAAAGGTCGCGGCCACACGCGCATATGGCGCCGAGATCGTGTTCTACGATCGTCACGGTGAGAATCGCGAAGCTGTAGCGCACGCAATTGCCCAGCGGGAGCATCTGGTGATGGTTCCGCCCTACGACGATTACCTGGTCATGGCCGGCCAGGGTACAAGCGCTCTCGAGTTTTTGGAAGACGTGCCCGATCTCGATTGCATTTTGGCTCCATGCAGCGGCGGCGGGCTTTTTGCAGGAGTGAGCACGGCAGCGAAAGGGATCAAGCCTGACATTCGGTGCTTCGCGGTTGAGCCGGAAACCGGTGACGACACGAGGCAGTCGTTTATTAAAGGAGAGCGAATTTCAATTCCGCCCCCGCCCACAATCGCTGATGGCCTGCGTGTCCAGTCTCCCGGTGCTTTGACCTTCCCCATCGTCCAACGAAACGCCGACGATGTATTGACAGTATCCGATGCGGAGATTGTGGCAACGATAAAGTTCATGCTCTTCCGCATGAAGACCCTCGTTGAACCCTCAGGCGCGGCCGCAGCAGCCGCGGTCTTGCATGGTAAATTGCCTTCAGAGGGTAAACACGTGGGTGTGATTGTCTCCGGCGGCAATATCGATCCGGATGCTCTGGCCCGGATTCTGGGGTGATGAAAGATTATCGAAACAGGCGGTAGCCCTTCGCTTCGCAGACGACTATTCAAGCCGGCCAAACCAGTCGTGGCACAACCAGACCGGCAAGTGCCTAATTAGTAGCACGATGTTAGAATGATGCTGACACAGGAAAGAGCACGCTTAACTGAGGTAACTCGTCTTTGGCCCGCGAACTAAACGTCATTAGCAATACTTCCAAGCCGCGTCAGCCTAAGCCTGAATGGCTCAGGATTCGCTTGGGCGATCCCACCAATCAGAACAATGTGCTGAAGCTGATCGAAGGGTTGAATCTTCACACAGTCTGCCAGGAAGCGCGTTGCCCCAACATCTTTGAATGCTGGTCGGACCGCACGGCGACATTCATGCTCGGCGGTGACATCTGCACGCGCCACTGCGGCTTTTGTGCGGTTGGTAAAGGGCAGCCAGACACGCTCGACAGCGAGGAGCCTCGTCACGTCGCGGAAGCGGTGCGTCACTTGAATCTCGCTCACACCGTAATCACTTCAGTGAATCGAGACGATCTGCCTGACGGTGGTGCTGCCCATTGGGCGGAAACGATTCGCCAGGTGCGAATGCTTAACCCCGACTGCAGAGTCGAGGTATTAATTCCCGATTTCAACGGCGACGAAGTGGCACTCAACACCGTACTCGACGCCCAACCCGACGTGCTCAATCACAACACAGAGACCATTGAGCGTCTTTATAGACGAGTGCGACCGGACGCCGACTACCAGCAGTCGCTCACCCTGCTGCGGCGAGCAGGCGAACGACGTGATAAAGAACGGCGCGGTATGCTCACAAAGAGCGGCATCATGGTTGGACTAGGAGAGCAGTTTGATGAGGTAGTTGAGCTGATGAGGGACCTGCGATCTGTCTCCTGTGACATCATGACGATTGGACAGTATCTACAGCCCTACGAAAAGCGTTTGCCCGTTGAGCGTTATGTAACTCCAGAAGAGTTTCATCGCTGGGGCGACATTGGCATGGAGATGGGATTCCATCACGTCCAATCGAGTCCGCTAACGCGTTCCTCATACCATGCAAGGGAACAGGCTGAAAGCGAACAGCTGGTCTCCACCGCGGCCCTCGGATAGAGAAAAATCCGATACCCTCGGTGGCATTTTAAATCAGATAGAGAACAATCCACGAAATCACACGAACCAACACGAAATTTAGTGCCATTTCGTGTGATTTCGTGGATCGTTTTGCCCGGCCCCGCAAGACCCGGTGATCATGAACCACGACACTACGGTTGTTTGCGACTGAGCAACGGTCAGCATCTCTCTTGTAATGAAAGCTGTCATCTTTAACCAACATGGTGGGCCGGAAGTGCTTCAGTACGCTGAGGTGCCCGATCCGACAATCCACGCGAATGAAGTTCTCGTGGAAGTTCGCGCCTGTGCGCTGAATCACCTGGATGTTTGGTTGCGGGGCGGTTTGCCTGGAGTCGAGCTGCCGTTACCACACATACTCGGCAATGACATTGCCGGTGTAGTGCGCGAAGTAGGCGAGTTAGCTACCTGGGTTCAACCGGGCGACGAAGTAATGTTGCATCCGGGCGTTTCCTGTGGCCACTGTCTTGAGTGTTTAAGCGGCCGGGACAACCTTTGTCGCGAGTACTCTGTTCTGGGACAGGGCCGCGCGGGGGGTTACGCCGAGTTGGTTGTCGCGCCGGCGGTCAATGTAATTTCAAAACCTAGGAATCTGAGTTGGGAAGAGGCGGCCGCACTTCCGTTGGTTATCCTCACCGCGTGGCACATGTTGGTGACTCGCGCTAACTTGCAACCGGGCGAGGATGTGCTGGTTCATGCGGCCGGAAGTGGCGTGGGTTCAATAGGCATTCAGATCGCCAAGCTGCTTGGGGCGCGCGTGATTGCTACGGCCGGGTCTGAAGAAAAACTGGCAAAAGCAAAACAGCTCGGAGCCGACGAGACAATCAACTACACCAGAAACGACTGGCCCAAAGAGGTCCGGCGATTGACAGGCCGCAAGGGAGTAGATGTCGTCTTCGAACACACTGGCGCCAGCACCTGGCCTGGCTCGATTGCTTCGCTCAAGAACAACGGCAGGCTTGTGACGTGCGGCGCGACCAGCGGCTTCGACGGCAAAACTGATATTCGCCAGATCTTCTATCGACACCTGACGATTCTCGGTTCGTTCATGGGCGCAAAAGCGGAGCTTGTAGAAGCGATGAAGTTCGTTGAGAGCGGCGCCATTCGCGCCGTGGTTGATCAAACTCTGTCGCTGTCAGAAGCCAGGTGCGCGCACGAGTTGATGGAAGAGCGAGCGCAGTTTGGAAAGCTGGTTTTGATCCCGTGAATCGTGAATCGTAAATCGTGAGAGAGTAGCTATTCCCGCCTCAGATTGTTCTGACCATTTACGATTCACGATTTACGATTTACGACATTATTTTCCCGTGTAGTCCTCAACCAGAAAACGCTGCCGGAGTTGTGGCAAGTTGCCTTCCTCGAGATCGAAGTTTGTTCCCGCAATGACGCGTTTGCCGTCATCGGTGGTCACCCAGTCAATAACCTGTGGCGCATTGACGCGCAGGTAAGCTGCGTCATCTTTGTCGAGTGGCTTGCCATCCTGCCTGGAGAAAACCCAAACATAGGCGAATTGTCCGTTACGAATAAATTGCAGGTCTCGCTCGAAAGCGGTACGTGGCACGGGCGAGGTCGAGGGCTGCGTGCGGGCTGAATCACTCGGAGGCTTGTTCGTGCTGCTTTGACTGCAGCCCAGTAACATTGCTCCAACTATAACTACGCTCAAGGCTACCAACCCTGACTTAGGAATTTGAGTAAACATCTTCGGCAATCTTTTCTGGCCAACATTACGAGCAGGGTTTCGGTTGACAGATCACAGTTGAGACCGTTGGTCCGCTCCCCGTTCTGACAAGCAGAAATCATGGCTCCTCATTCTGCGGGGGCTCCTCATCAGGCGAAGGCTCCTGATCATCATTAATCACTCCGGACTCCGGTAACTCCGGAGGTGGTTCCCCTTTCTGGTCACGGATGCGCAGAATCGTGCACTCCGTGTCCTCATAAACGATATCAAACCAGCCGCTCTCAATCGCATTGTTGAAAAACTTGTCGTGGGCATTGTCGGTGAAAACGAAACGGGCGCCAAACCGATCGCGAATCAGCGGACCCGGATCTTCTTCATCTCCCAAAGTGATCCGATCATAAAGCTTTGACAACGCGGGATCTCTGTCGAAAAGGTAGGTCGGATCGAGACCAGATACGTAATTGTGACTGGGGTCGTAGTAAAAGAGCCGGGGGAAGTCGTCCCAATCGGTGTTGAATACTATCTGAGCCGATGTGACGTTCGCACGCATCCACTCGGCTCCGGCCCGATAATAGTTATGCGGTTCACTCGATTTAATATCTGCTACCGTAACTCGCAAATTGAAGAACAAGACTACTCCCAAAAGTACTGCAATTACGGCAGCGCCGATCATTCGCACGAGCTCCCTGCGGTCGTCGGCAATCGGTTGTGGCCCAGGCTCCTTGCGATCGAGAAAAGGCTGCAACTCCTCTAGAAGGTCTGTCGGCAGTCCCGTCAACGCCGAGCGCGCCCCCACAAGCCAGGGTTGTAGGGAAAACGCAGAAAACATCACCGCGAAAGGTGGCCAGTATTCGGCTATGCGCTTCCAACGAGCCGTCATGATCATGAGCCCAGTGGAGAAGATTAGAAAGAAGAGCGGGTGGTCGGCTCGCCTTCGATCCGCGGGGTCAAACGCAATGTACCCCACGACCATGGCAACGCAAGCCACCAGCGAATTCCCCATGAATTCCCAGGAATTGTAGGGGTACCATTCCTGCCCCACCTTCGTTGAAAAATCCGCTGGAACCAATTTTATTTTCAGGTGCTGATAGAAGAGGTGCAGGTTCTTTGGAAAGTAAGGATTGATAACGAATCCCGCAGCTGTGCCGGCCAGCACCCACACGATTGGTCGCCACTCGAAGCGCCGTTCCGTCCAGCCGATTACCGCCACCCAGATCAGCACCGCCAGAATCAGCAGCACAAACATGTCGTAAGTAAGTGTGAAGATGAATGCGAGCGGAGCAAGCAGCCAATACTTTTTCTTGAAGAGCAGATAAATTCCGGCGATGAGATAGATAATTGCAAAAGGCGGGGCCTTGGCCATGTTTAGCCGGTATAGAAACGGAGAAGAGCAAGCAAGCAGAGCGACCAGCCAAACCAGAACGTAGCGAATTCGGTGGTGTACCAGCAGCCAGTAACAAGAGAGCAGGGCTAAACTTGCGAAGATAACTGAAGCGATCTTTGCGCCCAACCGCCCGTCACCAAACGTGAATGGAATCTGGAAGATGTGGAAAAGAAAATGATGATCTACGTAGTCGTTGGGATTGAGCGTAGTCAGCGGCAACCAAGTGAAGATCGGTGGAAAGCTACCGTTACGCAACCCTTCCCACAGCATCTGGCTCCACTTTACGTGGTAATAACCGTCGAAGTCGCCGCAGCAGATCGCATCGGTGGAGAATTGGAGTCTCCAGAATATCAGCCCGATAATGGTCGCCGCCGCGCCTACCTGGACGCCGCGCGTTGCAGTTTCAGATTTCAGCGCATTAGGAAACTTAGGCGAGATCTTCATCTATTGACGTTCTTCGATACCCGCAACCAAATCTCAAAGATGTTCAATAAGATCAAGAAGAGCTCGCGGCTCGATTGGTTTAGTCAGGTGGGCACTAAAGCCGGCGTCCAGGGAACGTTTGCGGTCGTCAAACATGGAGAACCCGGTTACGGCAACCATAGGAACTTTTTCGTAACCCGGCAGTGCGCGCAAAGTTCTGGCTAAATCGTATCCGTTCATCCCTGGCATGCCTATATCAGAAATGATCACGTCAAACCTGTGCTGGCGCGCGGCGTCTATTGCAGTAAAGGCAGAATCGGCAGTGACCACTTCATATCCTTCGTGCGTCAGCAGCACGGATAGCATGTACGTGACATCCGCCACGTCATCCACCACCAGGGCATAACGCTTACGTTCGATACTATTCGCGGACTGGTGCTCGAAAACGGGTTCCCGAGTCAATCCGTTGGCCTGGGGCGATAAGTGCTGACTCGGGAAATTAAAGAGCATCGGCTGAATGGCAACAAGAGAGTCGTGGTTATCCTGCATGATTGGACCTCTCCGAAAAAGCTGTTAATTAGGGAACCCGCATAATTTAGCCGAAGTCACTGATTCATGTCTACGTTTTTACCCGGCACTGGCAGGCTTGCAATAGAATCTTGACATCGAGGTTCTAAACTCCCTTTCATGTATCCAGCGGGCAATCTCTTCATTCCGGCAGCACACGGACGAATCGAAGCTATTCTGAAAGAATCGGCCAAGGATCCCGCACACGGTGTAGCTCTCGTGCTTCATCCGCATCCGTTAGGCGGCGGCACCATGCACAGTAAGGTCGCGTTTCGCGCAGCCGGCGCCTTGAATGATGCTGGACTGATCACCTTGCGAATAAATTTTCGTGGTGTGGGCCAGAGTACGGGCGAGCACGATGAGGGACGCGGCGAACTCGAAGACGTGCGCGTGGGGTTGGACTATCTTGAGGAAAACTATCGGGACTTCGACATGACGCTTTGTGGGTTTTCCTTCGGCGCTCGAGTTGGACTGGAAGTTGGCATCTCGGACGAGCGCGTTGTTAACCTGATAAGCATCGGCACGCCCGTGGATAAATACGATTTCAGTTTCCTGGAAGCCTGTCGTAAGTCGATACTATTCGTGCACGGTGACAGAGATGAGTTTGGGGAGGTTGCGAAACTCAAGGAGATTGTGGCGAAGCTCGTGCCGCATACCCAAGTTCAGCTTTCGGTCATTAAAGGGGCCGACCATTTCTTCGAAGGCCATCTCGATGAATTAAAACGCGCGATAAGAGAGTGGGTTGTGAAACAATTCAAACAGGGTAGTGAGTGAGCAGGTTCTTGGTGTCTAAGTAATGTTGCGACCGACAAAAGAAGCGCTCCACGAAACCCCACAAACCGACACGAAATCTTGTTAGTGCCATTTCGTGTGAGTTCGTGATCGGCTTTCCCACGGGGACACCTAGGCCCCTCACGTTTGGGTGTTGATGGAGAGTCTTATCTTCGCAGCACACGAGTACCCTAGTCAGTTTGGGCCTATTCTCACTCTTCCCTCTCGGATGAGTTAATTGAAATGAATTCTGATGTCGGGCCTTTTTTATCGCGCAGTCGCAGCCGGACGAATGTGAGCGCGATGGCTATCGCCACAGCTAAGACAAATCCGCCTAGGAGGAGTTTGCCGAGGTCGTTAAAGTCGGTTGCGATTTCCTCTTGAACCAAGAAGATCGCGAGCGCGTGGGCGTTATGAAACGGGAATAGAAGAGTTAGTGGCACGGCATTCAACCTTTCATTTCTACGGTTAAAACGCGGCTAGCTGATGGTTAGACACCGGTTTAGCAAATGCGGTTCCGTTTGTTATCCGACTTGGCCGCATAGCTGGTTGAGTGCGGTCGCTACCGCTCCCGGTTTTGTAAGTTTACTATTTACGTTCTCTGATCAGGGACATAGGATGGTGTCATGAGTTCTTACACCGATCCGGCAATACGCATCACGCTGTTACCGCGCGATACCAATTCGCAAGGCACGGTCTTTGGCGGAATCATTCTCAGTTATATCGACATGGCGGGAGCGATAGAGGCGCACCGCCGCACCAGGATGGAACGGTTTGTGACGGTAGCGATGCGCGAGGTCATCTTTCACAAACCAGTCTTCGTCGGAGACCTGGCAAGTTTCTATGCCGAGACGGTGCGCATTGGAAACACCTCGATTACGGTCCGTGTCATTGTCGAAGCGGAGAGAGTGGGCGTAAGCAGCGAGCGCGTGCGAGTAACTGAGGCCGAAGTAGTCTACGTGGCTGTCGATGCCAACCGCCAGAAGATAAAGATTAAAAAACCATAAGGTGAAGCCCCGCGAAGCGTGGCGAAAGCATAAAGCCTGGGATGAAGCGTAGCGGAACCCCAGGTTATAGCCCGATGGAACTTTCCCGAGCCCGCCGGGCGGCAGTGGAAGAGATCGCGCGAGAAGAAGACAATTCATCCACTCTCGCCCACTTCGCGGGAATAAATCTCTACCTCCCCCTTACCTAGGGTTCCGCTTCGCTCCCCCCCAGGCTTTATACCTTCGCCACACTCGCGGGCTCTATATCCGACTCAGAACTCAGCACTCAGTACTAATGATTAGTTCAGCAGTGCCTGCATGCGTCTCAGCGACGTGGCGGCTTCCGTAAACCCCGGTTGCTGTTCAAGCGCAAGCGTGTAGTGCCGGACGGCGTCCAGATACTTCCGCCGCATCTCGTAAACGCGACCCAGGTTGAAGTGAGGAAACGCATAAGAATCGTAACGCGGAGCAAACAGAGCGCGTTTGAACCAGCGAACGCAGCCGTAGGAGTCACCCTTGGCTAGAAGGTAACTCCCGATGTCGTTGTAAGGATTGCCCAGTGTTTCGTCGACACGGATTGCTTCCAGACATTCTGCGATAGCCTCATCGTAGCGATTCTGAAAACTGTAGACCCACCCCAGAAAGGTGTGCGCCTCGGCAGTAGGGTAGGTCTCGATCGAACGCTGGTAAAGCTCGATTGCAGACTCGTAGTTCTGAGCCAACTGTGCCTGGTAGGCTTCCTGGAAAAGCTGCCTGGCTTCGTACTTAGCTGCCGGTGGAATGTCGTCTTCGTACATTGCTTCAGCGGTCATTTGTTTTCAACGCAGTCCGACTTTTCGCCGCGCGCGTTATCCAGACGTTTGATGCGCCCGTCAGTCTTCGGTGCGATTGACCTCGCAGCCGCGATCGCTCGCCGCAGGATATCAAAATCGCTCTGACCCTGCTCGGGCAGGATCAAAAGCCGCGCTCCCTTGATCATCGCGTAACCGTCTCCGCCGTCAACTGCCAGGAAGTTTGTGGTTGCCAGCGTGTATTTTCTGTTGTCGGCGAGAAGTTGCCCATCAACGGTAACGTCGACAACTCGAGATCCTGGCGGGCGGCTGGCGTCGAATGTAAAACGAAGTCCCGCCACCTGGGGGAATCGCCCGGGCTCTCCGTCTTCCGCACTCCTGCTTACGCCATGTTCGAGCGCTGCCCGCAGCGTAGCACTGCTCAGCTCCAATTTTACTACCTTGTTCTTAAAGGGAAGAATCGAAAGTAAGTCTCGCTTCGTCAGCGCGCCTGGACTGATAATCGTGTCTGCACGGATCGAGCCTCCATTCACCAGGGCAACATCTGCGCCGGTCGCCCTGCGAAACGATTCAGCCACCAGGTTTCCCACATTCGTTTCGCGTGTGCGATTCTCCGCGCTGCGCGCATCCAGCGCGACCCTGGAGCGGCCCACTGTCTGGGAGAGTTCCTTTAAAAGTCCTTCATACTTCCGGTAAATCGCCGCGAATTCTTGATCCTCCTTCGTTTCGCCGGTTACCGGAATCACTTTCCAATCGATGCTTTCCAATTCACCGCTGGTCTTCGAAATGTTCAAATCAATTCTTCCTAACTCACGCGCGTCAGCTGTCATCTTAAAAATTGGGGCCCCGCCCGCTGCCGACTCCAGCAGAGTATGTTCGTGACCTCCGATGATTACGTCGACATCCGAGCACCGTGCCACTTCCTTGTCCTCCCTCATCGACAGATGGGTCAAGGCCACGACAACTTTGGCGCCACCTGCATGAATATCGGAAACAACTTTCTTTGCTGTTTCGCACGGGTTGAGGAAGTCAACGTCCGGACCCGGCCGCGATGTAGTCCTCGTCTCGGGCAGTACCAATCCGAAGATCCCGATTTTGACGCCACCAAATTCGCGGATTACAAATGACTCAGCGCCGCCGA
The DNA here is from genome assembly GCA_051002255.1 of Pyrinomonadaceae bacterium. Classification (GTDB taxonomy): domain Bacteria; phylum Acidobacteriota; class Blastocatellia; order Pyrinomonadales; family Pyrinomonadaceae; genus PSRF01. Next base: position 9,046 of record JBPCMM010000165.1, on the reverse strand, counting down.
ATAGTTTGCCCGTTTTCTTGTCGATGACATTGGCAGCAAGCCAGGGAAAGCGCGACTCTTTCATGCGTTCGCGGAGCACTTCAGGGCCAAAATCAAATTCATGATTCCCGAAGGTGGCGTAGTCGAGACCGGCTGTGTTCCAGGATTCGATCATCTGAGCACCCTTGTACGTAATCGACTCAACCGAAGGCGAGATGGTGTCACCCGCGAAAAGGAAGAGCGTGTGGGGTGACTCCTTCTGAATCTGTTTCCTCAAAGTCATAACGCGAGCCAGACCTCCGCGAGTCCCGCGGTCGACGGGCGCAAACTGATAGACATCGTTTAGTTGAAGCAGCGTGATGCGGGTTGTGCACTCAGCCGGTCGCTGAGCTGAGCCTGTAAGAACGCTTGAGAGAATGGTGGCAATAACCAGGACAAATGCCAGCGTCGTCCTTCCTCTCACCGCTTGATAAGATCGCATTAATCGTCTCCCTAATTCGAAGTGAAACTGTGAAACTCAATTGCGGAACCGGGAGCGGCAGCGCCGCACTCAACTAGGGCCGGAGGCGCGGTAGAGGGTAGCCAGGGGCAAGCGGCTTTGCGCGTAGCCACTGGATCAGTCCGGAAAACACAACCAAGCCCTGAAAGGGCGCGGCAAGCATCACTAAAACATGGCGCTCTTCGTATTCAAATCGCGCTACAGTTTCAACAACTCCAGATAGTCAGATTGGGGGAGGTTCTTTACGCCCTTCACAGGGCGGGTCGTGCTATTGCCGTGACCCAGGGGCGGCGCTCCAAGCGCTTGCCCCTGGCTACCTTCTGCCGCGCCTCCGGCGCTGGTTGAATCATCTCTTTACGTACTCTTGACAAGTCTCAATCTGGTAAAGCTTCAGAACTGTGTGAAGACTCAGAAGCGTGAATTATACTCGCCCCATAAGCTCCCGGCTAAGTTTGAAGTAGTGGGCTAGAATTAGCCCACTACCAAGTTTGAGCCGCGGTAAATTCCATGCCTCTTGACGAAACTGTTTTTATCACTGGGTTTCCGGGCTTTATTGCCGGGCGGCTCCTGGACCGTCTCGCCAAAGAAGGGGGGCGCTTTTTACTCCTGGTGCAGTCTCCCTTTGTGGACCGCGCCCGAGTCGAGCTTGAGCGAATTGCTCATCAGACTGGAAATCCCCTCTCAAACTTTCGCATTCTCGAGGGCGACATTGCGCAACCCAATCTCGGGATGTCTCAGGACGGCCTTGCAATAGCGAGGTCCCAACCGACACTGATTTTTCACCTCGCGGCGATCTACGACCTGGCTGTGGCGCGAGATTTAGCGATGCAGGTCAATGTTGCGGGCACCAGGAACGTCAATGAGTTTGCACAGTCGTTGCCGAACCTGCGTCACTATCACTACGTCTCCACATGCTATGTTGCCGGCAAACGGAAAGGGCGAATTCTGGAGACCGAACTGAAACACGAAGCCGGTTTCCGCAATTACTACGAGGAATCGAAATATCTTGCGGAAGTGGAAGTGGAGGCGCTCAAATCCACTTTGCCAATCACCATTCATCGGCCCGCTGTGGTTTGTGGTGATTCAAAGACGGGGGAGACAGCGAAATACGATGGTATCTATTACTTAATTCACTACCTGCGAAAGTGGCCAAGTGTACTGAAGCTCTTCAACATTGGAAACCGCGAGGTTAGCTTGAATCTTGTGCCCGTGGATTTTGTTGTTGACAGCATAGCTGCACTGGCTCGGGACCCCCGGGCAATCGGTAAGACAATACAGTTGGCCGATCCCAATCCACTCAGCACCCACGAGCTTTTCAACACCATTGCCCGACGCCTAAAAGGCAGTGGCTCACGCATCACCGTTCCTGCCTCAATAGTACAGTTCTCTTTAATGCTGCCGCCCTCCCCCCGGATCACAGATCTGCCCCATCACGGCGTGCCCTACTTCTTTCTGAAACAAACCTACGATACCAGGGAGGCCAGCGCGCTCCTCGAGCCGCACGATCTGCGTTGCCCGCCTTTCTCCAGTTACGGTGACACGATTGTGGACTACGCCGTTTCCCATGCGGTCCTACTAAGGAACTAGACGCGTAAGTCTAATGATTTGAATAACGGCGCGATTGCGTCTTGTTCCTTTGATTGATAACGCGGGCCACCCGCGTCGGATGCTGAAAGGATCGTACCAGACAACAATTCAACCTGAGTGGCATTCTTGCCGTTTGAGCAATTTCGACCGACCTAAGCGATCCACGAAATCACAATCATCACGAAATGTCCTAGTGTTCATTTAATGTGAGTTCGTGGATCGTGTTTAAGTTTTGCCACTTTCAATTGAAAGCCTGTCACCACAAGCAAAGTGTTGAGTGTTTTTGGCTTGGTTTCTCAGGCTGAGAGAACTTTCGAGATTTGCTCGGCAATTACCACGAGCAGGAAAACGCTCACCACGGCCGCGCCCACGGCCAGACCAATCAACAACAGAATTATCAGGCCCACGAAAAGCCAGTCACTGATTTTGCCCTCACGCGCCTCGCTCGCTGAAACCGTTGCGCGCTTGCGTAGCAAATCGATGTTCTTCTGATTTGATTTCCACCACGCATCGAAAAAATCGCCGACCAGCGGCAAAGCACCCACTGCGTAGTCGATGCCGAGATTAAGTCCCATTCGCAGTAGGGTAACCTTTGGGACCCGGTAGCGGACGGCTGAGGTAAGAACATACAGCGAAGCGAGGGTGGTAGCTGTGTCACCTACTCCGGGGATCAGTCCCACGAGTGCATCGAGACCAACCCGCCAACCCAGCACGGGAATGCGAAAGAGATCGTCCAATAGCCAGCCGAGCCGTTCGAGACTATGTTCCACCTCGACGGCGCGCGCCCGTTGACCGATTGCGTCGCCGGCAGATTTGTTTTCTTCCACCCCGTAAGCTCTCATCATATTATCCAGCTGGGTTAGGTATCCCCGGTTTCGTACCTTTTCACCGTATCCGGGTCATCTGCTGCCAGAAAAATTTGCCCACCCGAGCAAAGGCAGTAAACGCGTTACGGTCTCCACTTTTCCCCTTGCCCGGGTTAGCCGGCAGTCCCAACGACTTGGCGAGTTCCGGGTCTGGTTTTGCAATATCTTCATCGCCCCGTTTGCTCGACAGCCAACGGTTAAAGGTACGACCAACCGTCCTTCTTTGTTCTATAGGCGCCTCGGCAATAAATGCGCCGCGCAGGTCGTCCAGCTCGGCAATCTCGAAAAGGTTCGCCTTGTAGTAGCTTTGCAGGGCCGCAAAAAACTTCTCCTCGCCCAGCAATCGTTCGAGCTCGACGAACATCATAGCGCCCTTGGTAGAAACAATCGCAGCATACTGAAATGAGTTGCGATAGTCGCGAGCGGAACGGTTTGCGTCCATATCTTCACCGCCGAATGTGCGATACACCCGGTAAACTCCCAGCAGTTGATCGTCAAGCACCGTCGCGGCTTGTTGTTGGCCATAGACTTCTCGGTAATAGAGCAGCGCTGACCAACAAGATAGCGCCTCATCAAGCACAGGTTCCCGCGTCGGATTGTTTCCGACGGCCGCACCCCACCATTGATGGGCAACGAGATGTCCTACCGTCCACTCCAGGCTTTGTTCCACCGACGGGCGCTGCTCGCGAATGATCTCGGGAAGATTCCGCATAGCCGGGGAATCGAAATCGACGTAGAAAGCACTAGCGATTACATCCAGCCCGGCGAACTCGGTGCTACCAAGGCCCGCGACGAGCGGAGCTTCGGCAATATTGATCGTCTTGAAGGGCAGCGGTCCAAAACGCGAAGTGAAGATTCTGAGCGCATTTGTTCCTGCCGTCAGTACGCGTTTGCCTGATCGTTCGTGCTGTGGAAGAAAAATTGATCGCAGGGTCATGTTTCCCACCACGGCTTCTTCGACGCTCAAGCCGCGACCGGCGACGATGGCGAAGTCTCGCAGAGAAGCGCCCGCATAGGTCTTAACTGTTTCACCCTCTGACTTCGATTCCAGCTCAGTGGCCGAAGTAAATACCATCACACCGGAGGCCACGGCCACGCTAACTTCGTAATCCGCTACCTCGTTGAAAATGATGTCTCCCACACTCGGCTCAATCTTGCGTTGCCATTCATCGCCATCGTGCACGGCCAGCACTGGATAGAACGTGCCGAGCAGCATCAGGCCGCGACAACGAAAATTGATGTCTCTAGCTCGACGGATCTCTCGTTCGCCGCGCAGAGCTGCGCTGACTTGCTTGATTACGTGCGTAGTTAGACTTGTCTCTTCCGGGTCAATTTCCGGCACGCTGCCTTTGAAGTTAATAAGAACTTTCGCCGATCCTCCGGGCGCTACGGCTTCACGCAAGTTGACGCGTAGAGTTGTCCCTTGTTCGTCCACGACGAAAGTTAACTGTTCGTTGTCAGCGGCCGACCGCACCTCAGTAACTTCAATTCGCGGTTCATCGGCTTCTGACACGACAAGTGCGGCAGAGTTGGAACCTGGGGCAGGAGGGGGCTGGCCGACGCGCACGTTGGAATAGAGATGAAAGTAGAGAGCAGCGGTGGGGCGGTCACCGCGATTAATCCAGCGTACCTCCTCAGAGCCTGCGTATGAACGCAAGTCGAAATCGAGCTTTAGATTGATTTGATATTTTGCCCGTTCTACCGCTTTGGACTCGGCGCGCTCAGCTGATTGTGTTTGCTTCTGGACTTTCTGAGCGGCTTGGCTGGAAACGATTGCAGCGACGAGTGGCACGACGAGAAATAGGCGACTCCATGGCGCGTGCAGAAATTTATTGGTTCTTTTCATGAGCGACCTGGATGTGTTGACTCTAAGTTCTCGTAACAAGCAAGTGTCTCGCTTCTTAGTCCTGTAGGGACCCGATGTTTATAGACCCTTGCACCAAAGAATTCGGAAAGCTCCGGAGGAGCGAAATATACAGTGCGCGTCACACATTGGTAAGAACATTCCGCTCCTCTAAAGCTGGCCCTATATCTTCGAACCGACGGTCTATAAACATTCCATCCCTACGGGAATGGGTTGTGTTTTAACAAATCTTGCTCCCCAGAAAGACATGAAACCATGCACCGATCGACCAGAATACAAATGCCAACCTCACTATTCAGAGCCGCTCTTTTGGAGTGCGGTGCCTTGTCACCGCTTTTGATCCTGGGCCCGTCTCAGTTATGACTATATTGCGAATGACGTCGCCACGCATAATTGCATCGACTACTTCCATACCTGACACTACTCTGCCAAACCCGGTATAGCCACCGTCGAGATGTGGCTGCGGCGAATGCGTCACAAACCACTGCGAGCCACCGGTGTCTTTGCCGGATAGTGCCATGCCAACCGCGCCGCGTTCGTACGGCACCTGGTTGATTTCGCACCGGATCGAATAGCCGGGACCGCCATTGCCATCGCCCCGAGGGTCGCCACCCTGTATTACGAAGTTTGGCACGACCCGGTGGAAAGTAATTCCACGGAAGTATCCGCCCTTTGAAAGCTGGATAAAACTGTCAACGTTGAGCGGCGCTTCCCCAGGCAAAAGCCCAATGGTAAATGAACCTCGGGACGTGGACACAGTAGCGTGCACATTTCTGCCGATGCGGGAAATCGCACGCTCGTAGTCGGACACTGTATTTCGTATTTGCACCGTGCGGATTCGGGCGGAGAAATCACCTGCGTTGTTTGCTTTCAGCAGAGCCACTGCCCTGCGTCGAATCAAATGATCGGATGAATCCAGAGCTGACTTGATCGCCTCATTTGCCGCGTAACTCTTCTGTTTAGCGAGTGAGTCAAGAATCGCCAGCGCCGCATCGTTCAACTCATCTTTGCTTGCGGGGCGAAAAGCGTCCGCCAGAGCACGAGCATTGGTTTCAACTGGTGGGAGTTCGCCCAACAACTCGGCTGCGGTTGCGCGCACGATCACATCTGAATCCTTAAGATGCCTCAGCAATACACCCGGTTGATCCTTTGACTTGAAGACAGCAAATGCGCGTAGAACGTCAGGAATAGCATATTCAGAATGAACCGCGACCAGCGTATTGATATTGAGGCGGGAGTTTTTGTAATCAAGCAGTGCTCGTAGGACTTCTTGAGCCCGATCGCTGACGGTCTGTTTGTTTGGTGTCGAATCCGGCAAGGCAGCGATCTCACCCAATGCTTGCGCCAAACTGGAAGCGGCCTTCCATTTCACTAGCAACGCCTCCTGGGCCTTTTTGTTGCCAGCGCCTCCATCTCCTAATTGCGCTAAAAACGAGGTCGGAGAAATTCGAACCAGAGCGATCTGCGGCTCCGGAGCCATACGTAGGAAAGAATTGTTCAATTTTAACAACCAGGAAAAAGCGTTTTTGTCACTGGTTCCCCTAAGTGCCTGACCCAGCGCAACGGCGATCTCGAGCAGTTCGTTAGAGTCACCAGATACACCACTGTACCTAAGAAGAATCCGCTCTCCCCTTTCCATTAAAGCGCTTGCCGCTCGTTGATCTTTCAAAGTTCCCAAGGCGCGAATTGCGCTCACGCGCACGCGCGAGTCGGTATCTTTCAATGCGCGGTCAAGTAAACCGTCAAAAGCATCCTTATCTTCTGTCGCACCAAGCACGCGCGCAGCGTTGGCGCGGACAATTGGATCGGGATCACTGACTAGAAGCTCTCGCAGTTGCTCGTTTCCATCTTTAGCTCGCAGACGCGCCAACGCGTTGGCTGCGTCGGCTCTGATACGAGCTACACCGAATGTGAGAAATTCAGCGATCACTTTGCCAACGCCTTCAGGGCGGGCGCGCAGCGCTGCGGTTAGGCCGAGCAGGATCACTTCGGTGTTCGGGGCCGAACGTCGAACAGCCTCAAGCTCAAGCGCGGCATAGATCTCTTTTCGAAATGCCCTGACGCGCGTCTCATCAGTTGCGGGCAACACCGCCGTAATCTTCCCCAGGGCTTCGACTATGCGTGCTCGCTCACGCGCAGGGCCGCGTTTAGCAAGTTCAGCAACCAGGGCGTCGCCCGCAGCCGCTGTTTCAGTCTCTCCTAAGGCAAACGCAGCCATTGCCCTAACATCGTCGTCCTTATCTTGCTGTAGTAATGCCACCAGTGAAGGAACAGCGCGTTCATCGCCGATACGCCCTGCAGCCAGCGCTGCTCGAGCGCGCACCGCTGCATTCCTATCCGATAACAAACCACTCAGGTCTGCGTCCCAGCGGCGCTCATCCTCAGCGCGCACGATTCGCAACAATAGCCCTCGGGGAACTGAGGAAACCGAGGATCTCGACGCCCCTGCAGGTTTCTGAAAATAAGCCTCTGTCGCAGTGGCTATGACGAAAAGGCAGGAGAAGACGAAGGGTGCAGCGCGGAGCATTAGCCTCAGAGCAACTTGCGCAAAAGTCATTTGATTCAAGCTTTCGGGCCAACAGATTTAGTCGATCGGGTTCTCGACTATCTGATCGCGCCTTGTCGTGGGGGTTCGCTCTTTATGTATCAGGGACGCGCGGGTTCTCTGTCAAGGGCACCGCGAAAGGGGAGGTTTGGAGTGAATAGTCTTCGAACTGGAAACCCTCAGGCCTGCGCGATGGTCCGGCACCTTGAAAGCTGAAGTAACCAGTCGCGCCGTTGGCGCTCGAGCGGGGGCAAGCCGCCCTTCCTCACTAGAAACTCGCCTGTAAGTTGTTGATTTTATTACAGGCGAAAAAGTTTCTAAGTTGATATTTGCTCGCCGCTTCGGCGAGCTGGAAAGCTAACCTGCAAGTTAGCGGGGCTTGAGCCGTCCTTTTGGGCTATCGACTTAAAAGCCCTTCGGGATTTGAATACAAAAGCGCCTCGCCAGTGATGGCGAGGCAGCTCTCGAAGTCTTCAGTTGTACGCGGCTAGTTAATTCGCTGCTCTGCGCTTGAGACGTTGGTAACCGGCGACTGCTTCGCGACGTCTGCGGACTTACCAGCGTCCGGGGCCTTCGTCGAGCCATCTGTGCTGATGGGCTTCATGCTGGAGGCATCGAGTGGTTGATCTTTCTTGTTCTTGTCGACAGCTGCGCTCATCTGGAGCATTTTGCAGCTACCTTCAAAGATTCCACCCTGCTCGATGACTAGCGACGGTGTCTGAATGTTGCCATTCACTTTCGCTGCCCGGCCCAGTTCAAGGCGCTGCGTGGCTATGATGTCGCCATTGATCGTTCCGTGGATAACCGCCACTGCTACCTCAATATTGGCATCGACTTTGCCATTCGCGCCTACGATCAAGGTGCCGCTGCCTGAGCTAACCCGTCCAGAAAGATGCCCATCAACTCGCAGCATGGCTTTAAACGTTGCCTCGCCGGTCACCGATGTGCCGTTACCCACAAAGCCACTGAGTGTGCCTTCCTTAATATCACGAGCAAGCGTTTCGCTCTCAGTCATCGCTTTCGCAGAAATTGGAGAAGATTCCACGACTGGCTTCGTTTCGGTGGTAGCTCCCTGATATGAGGGGTAGTTGTTCCGGGGAGTGTTATAAGCCGACGCGTCTTGCTTGTCGTTTGAATGTTCGTCGTCTTGTTGATCCTTTGGGTTCTTTCCTATCCTAAGCATTGTAACCTCCGTAAATTTGGCGGCGCGGTGAGTTCAGTCACGAGTAACATCGGGCGGTAGAAGCAACAAAACGACGCGCTTACCTTTCAGTGGTGGATTGTTTGCTAGTTTAGTTTCTAGCCTGAATGGTCAACCGCCCAGAAGCGGGGAATACATCATAGACAAAGTGGACTACCAGTGTCCAGTCCTGTAATGAAAATGTAATGCCGGATTCTGACGTTTAACGCTGAATGCTCACCATCTTAGTTGCACTAGTCAAGTATTTCCGGATGACGTATTCCCAAATCGGGCACCTACAAGAGTTGTTGGGCAAAACTCGACTTTTTCCATCGAGTCGTGGCGACCCGATCTCACTTCACCCGTTCGCAAATACCGATGTAAGGGAGCGTTATTAGGTGGGTCGAAATTTGAACCAAGTTAGACATCTCAACTCGAATAGTGTCATCGCTCGTTACAGAACCGCGAGCGGTAGCGACCGGATCCTATATACCACTAGCCTTGACTGCGGTTTAGCGGATATTGA
>JBPCMM010000164.1:0-4781 GCA_051002255.1 Pyrinomonadaceae bacterium | reverse complement strand
ATCGGAGTTTCGTTACCGCGATCCGGTGATGGATGAAAACACCTTGTTGCTGGTTATCTCTCAATCCGGAGAGACTGCGGACACGATCGCGGCGTTGCGGGAAGCGAAAGAACTGGGCGCGAAGGTGTTGGCGATATGTAACGTGCAAGGTTCCATGATCGTGCGAGAAGCTGATGGCACCATCCTCACTCATGCCGGTCCTGAAATCGGCGTAGCCTCTACCAAGGCATTCACATCGCAGATGATCGCCTTGTACTTGCTCGGGCTTTATCTGGGTGAACTGCGTGGGGCACTCTCGCCGGAACAAGCCCGACACCACGCACAACAGTTGGCGGAATTGCCGGTGAAACTTGAGCACCTGTTGAACGAATCTGACGAGATGGAAGAGCTTTCGAAAGAATTTTTCCGCTCCACAGACTTTCTCTACCTCGGACGCGGAATCAATTTTCCGGTCGCTCTTGAAGGCGCCCTAAAGTTAAAGGAAATCTCTTACATTCACGCGGAAGGCTATCCCGCCGGTGAGATGAAGCACGGCCCCAACGCCCTTATTGACGAGCGGTTGCCGGTGCTCTTCATCAACACTCGTGAAGAGGGCAACCGATCCTCCGAGTTACGCTACGAGAAGACGCATTCGAATATTGTTGAGGTCAAAGCTCGCGAAGGGATAGTGATCTCGGTGCTGACTGAAGGTGACACAATGTCTGCCGGCGAGTCTGACTACGTCATAGAAATTCCACCTTCAAGCGACCTGCTCTCGCCGATACTTTCGATAATTCCACTTCAGCTACTCGCCTATCACATTGCCGTGCGCCGCGGCTGCGATGTTGACCAGCCGAGAAATCTTGCGAAGTCGGTGACTGTGGAGTAGCACTTCCTCGTCATTAGCTCGCCCTGGATAGTTGGACAAATGCAGGATCTGCAGCGAGCGCACCTTCTGTTTCATGGACCGCGCTTTTTGCTTGAGGATTCGCCGCAACTGCCAGCGAGAGATACTGGCCTTCCTCTTCGTACATCAGCCTCAGCTCCATCATCTGTTGGAGAAAGTCTGCGACATCCTCGAGACTGATTTCCGTTTCACCATCAGCTTGGAGCGTTTTCCAAACTGTCATTGGAGTTGCTCCACCGTCGCAGCTGAGATAGATCTTTGCCTCCGTCTCCCCTAACGAGTAGTTGCATCCACCCAGACCTGGGCGACGGTCGTTAATTAAAAGAAAACCCGGCCCACGTCGGTAGCTCAAATTGGCGCCGGCGGCAAAATCGTTTCGCCAAGCTTCAAGGCTCTCCCTGAGGGCCGCGATGTAAGTCTCCGGTTTGCGACCGTCATCGTAGCGATAATCGAACTGGTAGGCGAGGTCGTTCAGCGTGGCCTCATCCGAGGGATAAATCAAGGGATAGTATGGTTTTGGTCCCGTAATCTCCAATCCATATTCGTGTGGCCGTTGGTGATAAGGGCTGAACCGCTCCAACTGAAGAGTGTACAGGGCTGGCGGTGATAAGTGGGTGAGCGACTTTACCAGATTGGCCATCCGGTCATACTCCTCAGGCGGCTCACCGGGAAACCCGTAAATCACATTCCAGCCCGGCTCAATACCCAACTCCGCGCACCATTTTAGTAGGCGAATGTTTTGTAGAGCCGTCACGCCCTTCTTCATCAGCTTCAGGATCGGCGTGCTGAAGCTCTCTATTCCCGGTTGAATTAAGACTATGCCAGCCTCGCGCATTGCCCGGAGTTGTTCCTTTTTTAAGTTAGCTTTCGTTTCGTAGAACAGTTTGAAGTCGTACCCTGCATCTCGCACTTGCGGCAGAAAGTCGCTGAAGTAGCGCATGTCGATGATATTGTCCACCGCATTGAAGTCCAGCCGCCCGTGCTTTCGCGCAAGCGCGACCAGTTCGCCGACCACAAGCCCGGGGCTTTTGCTACGAAATGCCATTGCCGAGCCGTTCAATCCACAGAAAGTACAATGCGCCTTTGCTCCCCACCAGCACCCACGTGCGCTCTCGAACGGTATGCTGAGATGCGGCAGTATCTGTGCTTGAGCCGCATTCTGCTGTAGGCGCTCGAAATATTCGTCATAGATCGGCATCGGTATTTCATCCATCGCCACTTCTGCCCCTTCTCCTTGTGCTATCACAACCCGGCGCTCTCCTTCCCGGTAGCAAAGCCCGGGCTGTGGCCGGATCCCCCCGCCTGCCAGGAGATCGCGCACCAGTTCCGGTAACACCCGCTCACCTTCCCCACGCACTACCACATCCACCCACGGAAAGGCGCGATGTAACGCATCTCCCATCGGCCCGTCGCAGTTACCGCCTCCAAAAACTACCTGCAAAGACGGATTGCGCAATTTGAGGAGCTTCGCCAGAACAAGGGAAGCAACGTTCTGGCTGAAGGTAGTCGTAAATCCCACGACGCGCGGATTGCTCGCTTGTACTTCGTTAGCGCAGCGTTCTAGAAATGCTGGTACTAGCTCTCGCAGCCGCACCGCCTTCCCCACCATTTCTTCGGGGGCTCCCGAAGCCCGAAAATGTTCCAAGTATCGTTGATCCAACTCTCCTGACTCGCGGAATGGCGCTACCGCAAAGATCCAGTCGCCCAACCCTAACTCGTAGTATTCTTCGGCTACCCGACGGTAATCATCAAAAGAGAAATGCCCCGCATCTGACAGACCCGCGTCACCGGATGCAATGTAATCCATGAAGGCGAGGTTAAATGAGCGAACGTCCACCGCAAGATTGGCGCGTCGCAGCACGCTCTGCAATGTGCCTAACTGTATTGAAGGCCGATGAGGCATAGACCAGGGCATGTTTATCAACAGCACGCTCTGATCACTCATAAATCATTCTCCTCTTCCAGGTTCAAGTTGCCAGACACAATCCTCTTCGTAATACCATGCTTCTCAGCAGAGTAGGGAGTTTACAGCGGCGAAAGCGGCCTAAGTTCGAGAGCGCGGACGCACTGTATCACACACTATATTGCCGCGTAATGGAACAAAAGCGCCTGGTATTGGCTCAGCAACCGGCAGACTAGAAGTGTGTATTTTTTATTGACTCGATCGCCTCTCATAGTACAATGGCCGCCACCGCTGGGCGATCTTGCACTCTCGGCTCCTTTACTCTTTTGATGGAGCAAAAACTTGTAGCTTTGTCCGGGGTTGTCTCTTCTACTGATTCACACTAGAAAGGAAAAGATAATGGCAACAAAACAGAAAAATTCAAAAGGGAAAAAAGTCAAGGTCAATAAATTGAAGATAAACAAAGAAAAGGTCGAGGAACTGACTGACAAACAGGCAAGAAAAATCAGGGGCGGTGTAATCCCCACTGACAAAGCCCCATCAAGGATAAGATAAATCTAACCTGGTCCTCTCATAGTTATTGCGCAGGATCGGGTCTCTGACGCTTCTCGTTCTCCAGCAGCTTCTTCTTTCTTTCCAATCCCCAGCGGTAACCACCCAGACTTTGGTCCTCACGAATTACGCGGTGGCAGGGAATCAGTAGAGCTACGGGATTGCTGGCGCAAGCGCGCGCCACCGCCCGTGCTGCCTTCGGTTGGCCCATTGTTCGCGCAACCGCGGCATACGATCTAGTTTTCCCATAGGGTATCGCACGCAGCTTTTCCCAAACCTGCCATTGAAAAGCCGTGGCCCGGATATCAAGAGGCAAACCGAGATCAGGTTGCTTGCCTGCGAGATAGTCAAGCAAGAGTTCGACGGACCCTTGAAGCGCGGGATCCATCCGTTCAATTTCCGCCGCCGGATACTCTTTTATCAAATCGGACAGGAGCGCTTCGTCCAAATCGCCGAGTTTGACGGCGCAAACACCGCGCTCGGTCGCAGCAACAAGCAGCTGTCCCAGAGGGGACCGAGTGATTGTATAGTTGATCGTTGCGCCACGACCGCCGCGGCCATAAGTGGCGGGAGTCATTCCCAATTCCGATGGCGCATGTTCGTAGAGTCTGCTGCTCGAGCTGAAGCCGGCGTCGTACATCGCTCCGGCTACCGAGCCACTTTCGCGAACACGTGTTTTGAATTTTCCAATCCGGCACGCATCAGCGTATTGCCGCGGCGTGATTCCCATCACCTTTTTGAAAACTCGCTGCAAATGAAAGGCGCTGATCCCGATGTGCTCCCCGAGGTCCGCGAGGGTAGCCGATGTTTCATCCTGCGTCTCGATGTACCGACAAGCTCGCTGAACCATCTCAATCTGAGGATCGGTGGATGTTGTTTGCTTAGGATGACAGCGCCGGCAAGCGCGAAAACCTGCCTGCTCGGCGGCTTCCGGCAAACGAAAATAGCTGACGCGTTCACGACGTGGCCGGCGCGCAGGGCACGAGGGCCGGCAATAGATCTTTGTTGAGCTAACCGCAAACACAAAGGTTCCGTCAAACGTTGAATCTTTGGCCATAACGGCTTGCCAGAGTTCATCCTGCGTGTCTTTCCACACACTCATTTGTTGATCCAAAATTGCGCTCATCCTAGCACCTCCACAACATCCCCCTGTAAGACAACCTCCAACCTGCGGGCATGTTAAGTGGTATTAGATTTTGAATCTATCCGATTCTTGCGTTCAAAACCTCGTTCCTGCTGCCAACCTCAGCCCTTCCTGTCTTTCAGGAGATTGACGAACAAAAGGAAGGCTCAAGCCTCGCTAACTTGCAGGTCAGCTGCGCAGCCCGCCGAAGCGGCGAGCCCATATGAAGCTAGAAACTCTGTGTCATGCGCCCTGAAAGTAGTCTACTATCTGAGACCTGTTGCAGGTCGAGAAGGCCGTCATTCCATTGGTGCATA
>JBPCMM010000163.1:0-6316 GCA_051002255.1 Pyrinomonadaceae bacterium | reverse complement strand
GTGAAACTGGAAGTTCGTGATCTCGCAGTCACAATGCTCGGCCGAGACGGAGCTGTCGTAACCTGTCTCTGGACCCAATCACAAACCTACAAAGATGTCCCGGAAACCGCCACCGGAAGGATGACTTTGGCGTTCAAGCGCGTGGGCAATGACTGGAGGGCCGTTCACCTGCACACGTCGCCCGATAAGCCGGATCCTTCACGAGTGCTGCCTTCCGAGGAAAGTCCCTCGCCCGCACCCTCGCCTACGCCGTCTCCAACTCCCAATAAATAGTTAGATGTTCGTTTGTGTGTCATGAAACCAGTGTTCGACATTGAGGCTGAACCGAAGGGGAAAACTTATATTGACCTGCTCAATTTCGCTTCGTCCCGCTGTGAATCGTTCTCTCTGGTATGGAGAGATCAATTTGAGTTCGAACCATCGGCGTATGAGATTAAACACGCGCTCAAGCCGTTTCTTGTCTCAAACATCAGAACAGATGAATGGCCGGGGACGAAGCTATTTGCTCACGACGCTATCGTGCGTCGGTATCGAGTTGCAGATGAATCCATAGAGTTGTTACATGCATCGGGCGGCCTTTATTCTTGGTTGCAGCCTAATCTTCCAGAGGACTTAGCTTTCTATACCTCGGGTGACGTGGTTTGGCTGGCAACAATCAGTCATGAGCATGAGGCGTGGTTCTTAGATGAGTCATTACTGCCGGCAGAAATATACGGGTATGTGCCCGACATCAAGATTAGGAAGCATACAGAGTCATAGTGCCTACAGCGGGCGCATCTAGCAACGGCATGCACGCGACCCGCAATCAGCATGAATGCCGTTCGCCAGGTTGAAATCCTGCAGCAGTCTTGTGCGGGCGGGTGCTGCCAGGCGTTGGTTTCTGTGCGGACCCCAACGGAAGAAGCCGCCCGCGAGCGAAATCGTGGACGGCTTCCGGTGAACTGTTCGGATTGGCCTGTGGACTAACTGTGTGCTGCTTCCAGAAAGGAGGAGCACCAAGCAGTGAGACGACTGAACCGTAATCCTAACAATCTATGATTAAAGTTCAGAGGTCAGGCCGCAGCCACCTCACTGTGATTAGAACTCATATATTTTTGATCACCTCCTTTCCAGTGTTGAGAGGATAATAAGATAGGTCGGCGCAGGCGTCAATTACTTTTTGGAATGGGTCGTCTAAGTGCTAAAGGCGGCTAAAGGCCAGGCGCCCGCTGGTGTAAACCTTCCACGCTTGCTCAATCCCAAAGAAGTAAGCGAGTTCGCGATAGTCGTCGCAATCATGAATCACGAAATCGGCCACCTTTCTGGGTTCCAGAGATCCAAGTTCCTCTACACGGGCCAGGGTGCACGCCGCGTTAATTGTCGCCGCCGTGATTGATTCCGCTGGCGTCATTTTCATATGAGTTGAAGCTAACGAAAGCACCATCGGAATTGAGGGGGTAGGAGAAGAGCCCGGATTGAAGTCGGTTGCCAACACAACGGCCAGTCCCGCATCAATTATTTCACGTGCCGGCGGGTAACGATTCGATCCAATCGCGTAGACTGAGCCCGGCAAAAGCACCGGCTGAACTCCAGCAGACTTGAGTGCAGCAATACCCTCGGCGTCCGCATGCTCGAGATGATCGGCGGTAACAGTCTTGAGATCGGCTGCCAGCTTCGCTCCCCCGGAAAGCGATAGCTGATCTGCGTGAATACGAAGTTCCAGGCCGTGGCCGCGGGCTGCGGAGAGTATCGCTCGTGACTCGTCGGTCGAGAAGACCTTCGCTTCACAGAAGACGTCGCAGTACTCAGCGAGTTTTTCCTGCGCAACGCGCGGCAACATCTCGTCGACGAGCAGCGAGACATACTCATCACGTCTATTCAAATACTCGGAGGGGATATCGTGAGCACCAAGGAAAGTTGGCACGTAACGAAGCGGAGTCTCCTGGCCTAACCTCTTGATAGCCCGCAGCAACTTTAATTCGTCTGCGACAGATAGGCCGTAACCCGACTTGGCCTCGACCGTGGTGGTTCCCGATCGTAGGAACCAATCCGCGTATCGCCTTCCCGCTTGTACTAATTCGTCCAGGGTGGCCGCCTGGGTGGCTCGCACAGTCGACTTGATGCCGCCACCGCGCGCCGATATCTCCTGATAAGACGCTCCCTCAGCACGTTCTTCGAATTCACTGGTCCGCGTGCCTGCGAAGACCGGATGGGTGTGCGCGTCGACAAAGCCCGGCAAGACAATGCGACCCCCCGCATCCACCACCGTGCACTTGGCACCAATAAAAGGTTCTATCTGCTCCCGCGTTCCAACCCTCTCTATACGCTCATTGAGCACCAGCATGGCGCCGTCGGAGATGATCGAAAGCTCGCGCATTTCCGATCCCACGCGCGGACGCCGTGGACCGGCAAGAGTAATGAGCTGTTTGCAGTTGATTACGGCGAGCATTCAAATACGTCCAATGTCCAAAGTCCAATGTCCGGAAATGCCACGATAGAGTGATTTCCTGACGTTGGACTTTGGACGTTGGACTTTGGACTATTTCATATGCTTATCGAGAAACTCGACAATCTTCGGGTACATGAAGAGGCGGTTATTCAGTTTTACAAAGCCGTGACCCTCATCCTCAAAGAGAATGTATTCAACCGGCCGGTTACGATCGCGAAGAGCTTTCACGATCTGCTCCGATTCGGTGTAAGGCACCCGCGGGTCGTTTTTCCCCTGCAAGACAAACAGCGGTGCTCGGATGCGATCGACTTTGTAGATGGGCGAGATTGAACGTAGAAACTCGAGATCCTTCTCCAGCGTCCCATACTCGCGCTCGCGCAACTTTCGACGATACCCTGAGGTGCGCTTGAGATTGGTTTCAAAATTAGCAATCCCGAAGAGCTCAACCGCTGAAGACCAGATTTCCGGGTACAAGGTGATGGCCGCCAGCACCATGTAACCGCCATAAGAGCCGCCCATGACTGCAATGCGTTTAGGATCGGCCCCGCCCCGAGACTTCAGCCAATCAACCGCAGCGGCGAGATCCTTCACTGAGTCTTCGCGTTTCTGAACATCGTCGAGGTGTGTGTAGGTCTTCCCATAACCTGTCGAGCCGCGAACATTGGGGACTAGTATCGCGTAACCCCGCGCCAGGAAATACTGATCGACGGCGCTGAAGGTAGGCAATGCCTGGCCTTCGGGGCCTCCATGTACGCTAACGATTACTGGAAGTGGATCGTTTGCCGCTATATTCCGCGGCCGGTAATACCACGCCGGAATCATCCGTTCATCAAAAGTTTTGTAGTGGATCAACTCCGGTTCGACGAAGGATGATTGAGGAATGCCCGCACGCGAGCTTTGGGTCACCTGTTTCAAAGTTTGTGTTTGCAGATCGTAGATCCACACATCGGAATTGAACCGGGCGCCATTAAAAACGAGCGTGAGCTTGCGTCCGTCTCGGGAGAAGCTGAGTCCACCCACTACACCTTTACCGGGAAGCTTAACCGGCGTGCCCTTTGGACCCAGAGCCGTAATCAAAGGCTTACCGTCAGTGTTCAGCCGCCGCAAGTAAAGCTCACTGAAGCCGTCGCGGTTGAGCGTGTAGGCAAGCATGCCGCCGTTGTCGGAAACTTCGATTCCCGGAACATCCCACTGCGTGTCGTCAAGGATGTCGACTCGCTTGGTTGCCAAATCCATCTGTGCAAGCGATTGAAACTCGCGTTTGTCATCGGTGGTAAACAGAAGCGAGTGGCCATCGGGCATGAAGCGTACATCGCTAAACTGCGCGGCGCCCTCGTGCGGTGTCAGGTGAGTTGCGGTTTTGGTGGCGATGTCCACGAGATAGAGATCGTTGTCAAGACTGAGCTGTTCGTTAGCATGAGAGACTACCAGCCTGCGTCCATCGACTGACCAGGCTACCGGCGCATTCGATCCGTCCTGTTGATAGACCAACTGGGAACTGCCGGTAGCGACATCCATCGCGTAGATGTCGAAGAAGTCCCTGTTGCGCTGGTTTGAGGCATACGAGATCTTTTTGCCGTCGTGCGACCAACCGCCAAAGTTATGGCGAACTTTGGGTTCGCTGGACAGCGCGCGAATCTGAGACCCGTCGGGGGCCATCCAGTAGAGCTGGGCGTTTTCATCTCCGCCGATCGATTTTCCGAAGATCAAGCCAGAGCCGTCCGGAGACCACGAAATGAAGTCAACGCGGTCAGGAAAGAAAGTCATCTGGTCCGGCCAGCCACCCTGCGCGCTTACCATCCAGACCTGCGGTGTGCCGCTGATGTTCGTCAGAAAGGCGATCCGATCACCTGTAGGCGAAAGTGCGGAAGAAGTCGCACTGCGGACGTTCAAATAGCGCTCGATTCCGAATGGTTCTCGCGATGCTTGATTCTGCGCGGCCACCCTTTCCAAGGGATAGAGCAATGCAAGTAACGCGGTGGCCGCTAGTATCAACAATTGTTTTCGCATAGCCAATCTCCCAACCATTTGCTGAATATATGTTAACACCGTAACCCACTCTCTGTTCGCAGGGTTCATGAATGATAAAAGGCGCTTTGAGTTCGTGATTTTTCGTGTGAATTCGTGGATCGCCACCCGGGGGCCAAAACCTCAATCCACGAATTCACACGAAGCCGCTCTAAAAAATCTCAGGGGGCACTCGACGTATGATCGTGAACTATTCGCCAACCCTGCCTGGTGCGGCGAAAAACCAACGTAAACCGTCCGCGAGGCTGGTCGTTAGCTCTCTGCAAATGCCAGCGCCCAATCGTAACCGCTGCATCATTGCTCAGAACTCTGGTTTCGAGATCCGAAAACGTCAGTGTACCCATCTTCTCGCGCGAGTCGTAATTTTTCTTGTAGCGATCATGCACGGTCTGCCAACCGCGCGTGATGGTATCGCCGGAAACAAACGTGATTTCAGCCGAGCGAGCGTAGCCCTCCATATAGCCTTCAATGTCGGCTCGATTCCAGGCCTCCCTTTGTGCGTCAAGCACGGCGCGAACTGCGGCAATGGTTATTGCGTCACGTTTTGACTTCGCCTGAGCTGGACTGGATCGTAAATTGGCGCGGCAAGAATCGTGACAAAAAACAGCAACAGGCAGACGAAAGTTCGTCTCATTTTGCGGCCCCTCTCATTTGACCAATTTTTACCGACCTAAGCGACCAACGAATCCCACGAAGCGGCACAAAATTGTCCGACATGCTTTATTTAGCTTGTCGTCGAGATTGGCGACACTCAAGCAACGATCTTACTCGCAACGTCACACATTGAGAGTTCCGAATCTGACGACAAGCTGAAAGCATGTCGGACAATTTTAGTGTCATTTTCGTGTGTATTCGCAGATCGTATATTAGAAGTAGCGGTAGTGCCCAGTAATTTTCCAGTTTAACAACACGTCCTCGCTGCGCGCGCCGGCACCAATGTTGTGAACTATCATGTAGCCCTTCGTCGATTCGGACCACTTATTTACCAAGATGCCAATATGCTCGATGCCGCTGCTCAGATCCCAGGTGACTATGTCGCCGGGCAAATAGTCATCGCGATTGGTCGTGATCGGTAGAGTCTTGCCCTGTCTCTCGAAGTAGGTCATCAGATTCAGGACACGGCGATGATCGATGTTGGGATCGGGCCGAGTGGCGCCCCACTTCTTTGGATAGACTGACCAGGCGCGGCCCATGTCATCATGAATTTCCTTTTGTAGATCGATGCCCGCTTTCCGGAAGGAGCGCACCACGACATCGGAGCAAACACCAGTTTCCAACGGGACATCCCCGCCTGGATAGTCGATGCCAACGTAGGAGGGATCGTAACCGGACGTTACCCTGGTTTGATCGATTGCGTTTTCGACCAACTGTTTGAGTTGGGGTGAAGTGTTTGCCGCGAACGGCTTCTGAATCGTAGCCGGCAGGGTTGATATTTCTGATACCAGCGGCTCGGAGCGGCGTTGACAGTTTGCAGAAATGACCAGGATGAGACAAAGCGCACCGTAGCAGAATCTACGCTGAGTGATTGGACTATCCATTAGCCTGGCTCTCCAGCCATTCACCTACATCTTGCCGCATCGCCGGGACAATCTCGTGACCAGCGTCATAACTCTCAACCCTGACATGGCGTGCACGCACGCCCAGCCGTTCCGCGTAATCAGCCACGCGTTCAGGCGGATAAAACTCATCGCTCGTGCCCGCAAGATGAAATATCGAGGCGTTAGTGGGTTTGTAGACCTCGCTCGCCTCCCAATCCCCCGGCATACCGCCACAGATGCCAATAACACCGCGCAGGTGGCCAGGATACGTGCAAACAAAGCGGTAATTTAACGCGCACGATTGCGAGAACCCCAAAAGAAA